>JAYVAQ010000133.1:0-5208 GCA_043750875.1 Rhodanobacteraceae bacterium | reverse complement strand
CTCTGCTCTGGACTTGGCGCTCCCGTTTCCAAGCCAACGCAAAAGACTCATTTATGCTCAATCGACGCCAACTAATACTTCTATTGTCCACCGCCACGGCTGCGGCCGCCTGTGCAACTAACCCCGCAACCACAGATAAAGTTAAATTTGGCGACACTCAATTGGCCGATAAAATCGCTGCGCTTGAAAAGCTGAGCGGTGGGCGCTTGGGCGTGGCGGTCGTTGATACCGCAAACGCTGCCAGTTTTCACTGGCGTGGCAACCAGCGCTTTCCACTGTGTAGCACCTTCAAATTCATCTTGGCGGCAGCGGTTTTGCAACGCGTGGATCGAGGCCAAGAGCGCTTAGATCGACTGATACCTGTGCGCAAAGCAGATTTGCTGAGCAATTCTCCCGTCGCAGAAAGATTTGTCGATAAACCGGGTGCGACCGTGGCGCAACTGTGCGAGGGCTGCATAATTTGGAGCGACAATGCTGCTGCCAATCTGTTGTTGCCCATTATTGGTGGTCCGGCTGGGCTAACGCAGTTTATGCGTAGCCTAGGCGATAACGTTACGCGCCTAGATCGTAACGAGCCGGATTTAGGCGAATGTCGGCCGGGTGATGATCGCGATACGACAACGCCACTGGCCATGTTGGGCATTATGCGCAGTCTTCTGGTCACGAAAAATTCGATTTTGACGCCGCATTCCCGCACGCAGTTAACCGATTGGCTAGTCGATAACCGCACCGGCGATACTCGTTTGCGCGCAGGCCTGCCCAAGACTTGGAAGGTAGGCGATAAAACCGGTGCCGGTGGGCACGGCAGCAATAATGACGTCGCGATTGTTTGGCCGCCGGGAAAAGCGCCGCTGCTGATTACAAGTTATTTGACCGAATGCAAACTTGACGGTGCAGGCACACAGGGCATACACGCCGGGGTTGCCAAAGCGATTGCGGATGCTTGGCAGGCTTGAATATGCATCGGTCAAAACTGCCAGTTCTAGTCAAGCACAATCTGGTCACATATTTTTAAATGTGCGACAGCAAACCTAACGGAACACAACATAGACGCTTTAAAACATTAAATTCGTTAGGAAATTCTTAATGCATCACCTATCATTTTTTTTTGTATTATTAGACACAACTTATGAATTTAGCTAAGACTTTTCTATTCGCGTTGTTGTTGGTCAGTACGCCTTTACACGCAGGCTGGATCGAACCGGCCGACGAAATATCACTCAAATCCGACGAAGGGTTAGCGCTATTTGTAGTGGATAGCGATGGATCTTTGACAAATATCCGTATTGATATGATTGGTGCCATTTTTACCGCGCCAATGCTAAAAAAGCTCAGTGTCGGACGCAGCCTTCGATTGCTCAAATTGGCTGAAGGCGAGTACCAGTTTGATCAAGCCCAACTTGTGTTTGGATTTAACAGTCTGTTGTGGAAATCAAAGACTTACCGAATCGTCGTTTTACAATCGAAGCCGGAATCCAGCTTGATTCCCTTAGCTAAGGCGATCACCTCTTTGGCACCCAAGACTGCATTTGATCACACGGATGCCTTAGCAGTATGGTTCAAGCCAGTTACGGTAACCGCCATCCGCAGCATTGAACGCGCAATTCAGCGCCTCCTCTTTTGCGAAGATCACAAGACGATGGCAACTCACATGCAGGAGCGTCCATTCTCTGACCTATCAGCTTTTTTTTACGTCGCATTGTTTCGTACCGTTCGAGGGCTTTTGACACCTTTTCAAAGCTCAAATCCGACCTGGATGAAGCGCCCCACTTGCGACGCTAATCGAATTCAACTGCCTGGAAAATTAGTTTTTGAAGCATTTTTAGCAAACACAATCCTCATGGAATCCGCGCTAGACGCCGACCCATTTGAGATGGACGGCAAAGTGCATATCCAGGTAGCCCCCTCGGCAAATATTCCGATTGCATCCAATTCCATTGATTTTGTACTTACCTCTCCGCCCTATTGCACACGAATTGATTACGCGGCAGCGACCCGAATTGAGCTTGCGATTCTCGGAATTTCTGAGGGCGAGCCTTTTGAGTCCCTGCGTAGAAAGCTTATGGGCACAACCACAGTCCCCCGTATTGCGCCAGTACGCAAAGATTCGTGGGGTGCGCTTTGCACGGAATTTTTGGATGCCGTGGAAAACCATCCGTCGCGAGCGTCAGCGGTTTACTACCTGAAAGGCCACTGCCAGTATTTTGATGGTCTTCAAGCGTCGGTACATGAGCTACATCGTTGCCTTAAAACATCTGGGCAAGCGTGCATGGTCGTGCAAGATTCGTTTTACAAAAACGTTCACATTGATCTGGCTGGAATCTGTACCGAAATGGCAGAGCCATTAGGAATGGAGCTGAGCTTTCGACAGGATTTTATTCAATCGAGAAATCGGGCGCAGGCTCAACCAAACACAAAACCCTACCGCAACAGCGCGCAGGCCACAGAGAGCGTATTGGTGTTTACTAAGCACTGATTCGCCGGAAAATTTCCATTAGTAAGCCAAATGAGGCACATCCGATATGGCAAAACCCGTCAAAGCACCGATTGTTTCCTCAAAAGGAGAAGCGTCGCTTCGTGCGATTGTTGATCGTACAGCGGTAATGGCAAAGACACGCCGATTGGATATCTCATTTAATGAGCTCCTAGATATGTATCAAGCCGAACCGGCAGAACTTGAAATTCGCCCAGAGTTCCAACAACAAGCGCCTTTGCAGATGTCTTTAAAGCTTTCCAAGGATCCTCAAAAGCAATACAAAATTTCTTGCCGGAGCAGCTTCGCGACTTAAAAGATGAAATGCAGACGTTTGCAATTCAAAGTACCTTAGTTGATAGGGCCACAAATTATATGTCAATGGGCCTAAAAATTCCCGACAAGTACATCGACATGGAATCTAATCTGAAACCAATAGTTCTTCGAAAAAACTTATTTCGACTTGCATTGCCGTTCAATATGTTCGACGACTACGATGGTGTTCTGAACCGACTTTTAAGCCAGCGAAACAATATCGCACATGGCGCTTTAGTCGCTGGAATTGATAAATTAGACTATCAAGAGATACGTAGCGCTGTAATGAAAGTCATAGATGAACTCAATAAAAAAATTATTGAGGCCATTTTAAATCGCAGTTATCTACGAAAATCGCCTAAAAACTAAGCCACCAACGCCCTCGCCGCCGCCAACACTGTTTCATCCGAGGGCAGCACCAACGTCGCCGCACCCGCAAGCGGCGTGAAGGTATCAGCGCCAACCACACGCTTACAGGATTTTGCGCCCAAGCCCGCTTCTACAATTGCGGTAAATACGCCTTCGCTAATACCGGCACTTTCGCGGCCCTCGTCAACAATCAAAACCGCTTTGCATTCGCGCGCATGTTCGGCGATTTGCTTGGCGTTGAGCGGCTGCAACCAGCGCAAGTCCAACACCCGAACTTTTTTGCCATCCAACGCTAACTGTTTCGCAGCGCGCAGGCTCATTAACACGCCGTTGCCATAGCTGATAATGAGCAAATCGGTCGCTTCGCCAAAATAAACTCGGCCTTCGCCTAATTTCAATGCCTGCGTCGGCGCTGGATAAGCGAACTGCCATTGGCCATCGCCCGGCTCGTGCAGATCTTTGGTCATATACAGCGCAATCGGCTCTAAAAAAGCGCAGACGCGGCCATCCACATGCGCCAATGCCATTAGCGTACGCAACATCATCGCCGCGTCGTCGCCCCGGCTGGGACAGCCAATAATCAAAGCCGGAATATCGCGCAGCGCGGTGATCGAATTATCATTATGAAAATGCCCGCCAAAGCCTTTTTGATAGCCTAGGCTGGCCATGCGCATCACCATCGGGTTGCGGAATTGGTTATTGCTGAAAAATTGCAGGCTGGACGCCTCGCCGCGAATTTGATCGCAGGCGTTGTGGAAATACGCCAAATATTGAATTTCCGGCATCGGCAATAAGCCGACATTGGCGAAGCCTTGCGCCAAACCTAAGATCGTTTGCTCATCCAGCAAGGTGTTGAAAACCCGACTGCCTTTAAAGGTCTTGAACAAATTTTTGGTGACGGTATAAACGCCGCCTTTGAGCGCCACGTCTTCGCCAAAAATCACCGAATTTGGGTATTTCAGCAATAAGTCATGCAATGCCAAATTGATATTGACGGCCAAATGTTTAGGCGCTGCGGCCTCTGGTAAATGCTCGCCCCACAATGCCACGCGCTTGTCTTGATAGTCGCTCCGTACCGCCTCGGTTTTCACCGCTTCTGGCGTGTAAGGCGCAAGCGGCGCCATAACTGCTGCCAGCGTTGTCAACTTTGGCGACTGATCTGCAGCCTCAGCGGCAGCAAAGCACTTTTTGCGAATGGCTTCGTACAGCGCAATCAGCTCATCTGGCGTCAGCGCGCCGGAATCAAGTGCTAGTGCCGCGCTTTGCAGGATCGGATCCGCCGCTTCACCGGCCAATACGTCATCGAGTGCACGGTATTCGATTTCAAAATCGGTGCCCGCATGCCCCATTAAACGCACGGTTTTTAAGTGCAAAAACGTCGGACGACGACTTGAACGGCAATGATTGACGGCCGCCTGCACCGCTGCATAGCCAGTGCCCAAGTCCAAGCCATCGGCATAAAAATAATCCAGCGCGGTACGGTTTTTGAAACTGGCGGCGATCCAATTGCTGGGCGAGCGCACGGAAATACCAATGCCGTTGTCTTCACAGACAAATAAGCATGGCGCACTTAAGCCCTGATAAGCGGTCCATTGCGCCGCATTGAATGCGCCCTGCGCGGTGGAATGGTTTGCGCTAGCGTCCCCAAACGAGCAAATCGAAATGCTGTCGTCCGGAATCGGCAGCTTATGGTTCAAACGTTTCGCCAACTCAATACCCAATGCGGTGCCGTAGGCTTTTGGCAAATGGCTGGCAATTGTTGAGGTTTGTGGCAATACCCAAAGCGGTTTCGAGCCCCAAACTTTGTGCCGACCACCGCTAGCAGGGTCTAAGCTAGACGCGGCAAAGCTGTACGCGGAATCCATGATCGGATCCATGCCCGGCAGTTTACGGAAGCGTTCCGCCATGAATCCACCGGAGCGGTAATGCAAAAATGCTGGATCCGTATGGCGTGCTGCGCGCGCAACCATGGCATTCCCTTCATGGCCCGAACTACCAATCGTGTAGAACACTTTATTTTGCACGCGCAGCACACGCGCCATTAAATCTAG
>JAYVAQ010000132.1:0-5627 GCA_043750875.1 Rhodanobacteraceae bacterium | reverse complement strand
TTCGGCGTATTTTTCTGGCTGCCAATAGCCCAAGCGGCGCAAATGGCGTGTGGCCGCGCGCAACATCCAGGTTCGGGTGGCCGGTGAGAAAATTTTAGTGTTGCGGCTTTGCCCATCCAAGCCGCTTTTCAGCTCCGCATTTTGCGATTTAACATGATCGCTGCGTTCAATATTCAGCGCGATCATGGCGAAAGTTTGCGCATCACCGCGCAGCAGCGCGCGCTTAAAAATGCTCTTTGCATAGCGCCACATCTGCGCTTGCACAATATTTTCCGCCAAAAAAACATGCACAGCGGCTACACACAGCGGCGTCGCGAATTCATACAGCTGATCCAGCGCCAAGCCACGCGGCGCTACATCTAAGGACCTTAATGATGCGACTAAGGGCTCAAACCCTGCTAAAGAATATTCGTCGGTATGGCTGAGCAGCGCTTTGACGGGCTCGGCAAGACGCTCGAAACCCAATACTCGAGCCTGCATCAAGCCGTCGGCATCTTTTAGCGCGCGCAATGCTTCGACGCCGCTGCGTCGACGCGATAGGAGCTTCTTTTCGGCAGCACTCCGCGCCAGACTAATCCCGCGCGTATCACCGATGCGTCCAAGCGCATCAATAAGGCTACTAATTTCATGGGTCGCAGACTGCGCCGCAAGCAAGAGCGCGTCTGTAGCTCCGAGCGGCTTGCGCCAGCCTAACGTGATCGCTGCGCGCGCGCGCACACGTCGATCATTCGCTTGTAGCTGCAAAATAAAACGCGTGTCACTACCGCGTGTAAAACCATTCGTTTCCAAATCTGCGCAAAGCGCGGCAAAATGCTCGTGCGCCATCTCCATTGCGAATGGGCCGAATACTTGACCGCCACTCAGCGCATTGATGTGCTCGCCGGTTGCCAAACGAATCAGCACCTGACCTGCGAATCCGGCGGGCTCAACCGACAGCGTGGCAAAACGCGGCGATGTATTCGGGCGCTGGTAACGGCGGGTTTTCACTCGTACAAGCCGCAAATAGCGGAGGAGGCGCGAAGCTTAAGCATCGTCAAAATCTTCCATCTCAGAGTCATCAAAATCGGCATTCGCGCCGCCCAAATTCGGTTTCGACGGGGTGACGCCAATACTGGCCAACGCCGCCGCTGCCTCGCGTTTATGGCTATCTTGTGGGCTCAAATCCCCCAAAATCTGCTCTAACGCGGTGCGCATTTGGGCAAAATCACGGAACGCGTGTTCGCGAAACAAATCGTACGCTGTCCACATTAAATCGGCGCAAATCTCCACCGGCACGCGCCCGGTTTGCGCGCCCAAACCCGGCAGCGCAATCGAGCGTACCGAGCCGGGCTCTTCGGTGTTTTGCCAGTGCGCCGCTTGAAAAGCCGCGGCACAGGCGAGCGCGACATTCATCGTCGCGCCAATATTGTCGCTTGAGCCCACCATCGTGGGCGTTGACACCAAAAACCGCGGCTGCGGCTTGTTGCTAGGCACCACCACCGCGTGACCTACTGGCATGCTGCCAGCGTAACGCTGCTTTACTTGTGCCTGCACTGCGCGTTCAATGCCAGCGCCTAGATAGTTTTTAATGACTAAATCCAGCCCACCATCCATGCGGGCAGCGGAATTGGTGGGGCTGACCCAGGCACTGACCGCTTGGTCAAGCATGGATCCGTGCACGATTTCGACTTCCGGATTCGCTTCAAAGCTATGCCGCCACGCGGCGATCATTTTTGCATTAACGTCCACCAAAACAACTTTAACTTGCATAACGCGCCTTGTTTATTATTAATTCTGGTTATTATTTCTTAATCTGTGGTTGCCGCCTGGACTCCTGCCTGCGCAGAAATGACGACCAGACGGTTATGAAGCATCAGCATATATATCACTAAATATTAAATTCGACCAAATATTCCAATCGCTGTTGGTTTTGCGCATAAATGACGAACTCATCGTCAGCGAACTGTGATGGGCGCAATAATTTATGGCGAACGCCATGGCAAGACTCGAACCCTTCGGGTGGCTTTTCCAGACCATAGGTAATCTTGGTGTATTCCTTCATTTTACCCAAAGCCACGCGCGCTACCGCCATAAATCGCGACCCTTTCGCACCGGCGGTGGTATAAAACGCGGCAGTGCATGAGGTATCACCAAAATAGATGCCATTACCCAGCCAACCGGCGTCGGTACGATTTACGCCCATACTCACTGCGATTTTCGGCATTAAAATACCACGCGAAAGTAACCCTACCCAATTTTTCACGCGGGACCCGTGGAATAATTCACGTTGATTATCAATATCGCTGCGAAATGCGTCATATTCATCGTCGCGTTTCAAAGTATAAATATTGCGTACTTTGATGGCCTTGCTTTTAATTTGCGATTTAATAACGTGATCAGAAACGCGTTGGAACTCAATACTTCCCGGCAGTAGCATCGATACGCCACATTTTAAAGCTTGATATTTCAAGTCAATCTCATCACTAAATAGCACGCTGCCGGAATCGCCGTCGACTTGCAACATATCTTTCATCAATTGCAGCGTTTCTTGCTTTTGTTCAAACTGCGCTAAATTATTAATGACACTTGTTGCGATGGCTTCGCGGGTTCGGCCTATGCGATGTGGAATACAAGTATAAAACTCACCCGAATATTCCTGTGTCGCGGCGATAAATTTTGGGTCGGTAACGTGCGCTGTACCTGTCGCTGCACCATGTTTTTGCAAAAGTGCGTAAAGCTGCAAGAGCACCGCTTCGCCGCGCTCAATTTGCCCTAGTGTCAACACGCCAAGCGGCGTTTCGATACCGTTCGCGGTAATTTTCGCGGCGACGGTGGTGGTTAAGGCAGTGGTTGCCTCTTCATAAATATAGCGCACCAATGACTGCACATCGCTTGCCAAACTTGACGGCGGACGCGCGGCACGTTTTTCTTTTTCGCCTTCGATACGCTCCAGCGTTTTTGCGTCCACCTCACCACTGGAGGTACCGCGCGCTTTGGCTGAGCCTATGTTCGAGGAAGCCAGAAACACTTCCTTATAGCCTTTGCTTGCACTGGATTTTTCTTTATAAATTTGTTGGTAGCAGGCTTCGGCAGCGCCCAAATCGGTTAGATAGCGCGACTCTTTCGCGCCGGCATTGGGGTTGGTTTCCAGATCATCGGTGCGCCCATAGTGCGTAAAAACGCGAAATTGCGCGGTGTCAGCGGCGGCGGTGCCCAAACCTTGATGTAACTCTACGGCGTAGTACTTATTGTTGTTATTGGCGATGTCGGTCACTTGCAAAACGGCTTTGCGCAGGACTTCAAAATCGCTGTAAAACTTAGGCTCGTCAGACGCGCCTTGTCGGAAGGCTTTTACTTTTGCCATGTGCACTGAGGATCAATTGAATTATTTTTAGCATGCCAGAATTCATTTGATTTTTCGCTAGGCGAGTAAAGCGACGGCGTTCACAGAACGTTCCGACCAATTCTTACGCGTCAAAATCTTCTTCGTCTTCTTCGTCTTCTTCGGAGTCGTCGGAGTCGTCGGAGTCGTCGGAGTCGTCGGAGTCGTCGGAGTCGTCGGAGTCGTCGGAGTCGTCGGCCGAATTATCCTCGTCGTCAACTATTTCACCGTCATGGAAATGGATCTGCTCTAACAAATCATCGGCGTCGAACAAGTCATCGTCATCGTCATCGTCATCGTCATCGGCTTCGGCTTCGGCTTCGTCGGCTTCCTCGTCGCCCTCTTCTTCCTCCTCATCATCTTCATTGCTTGCGCCCGACTGCCCAGCCCCAGCACCTATAGATGTTGTTGGCGCGGTGATTGGAACCGGCGTCGATTCCGCTAAGCTCGTTGCTGCCACTTGCTTTGCATCTTCTGCCATCAGCTGCGCCGCAGCCAAGCTAGGTACGGTGCCCAACAGCAAAAAGCCGATTGAGGTCATGACTGATTTTCGGGTCATCACAAAAAAATCCAAAGCCACGATTCGACGAGTGTAATTCAAGCGTTGCTGGGGCACTGTTGGTTTACAGTAAACCAAACAACGCCATGATCGGTAATTGCGGCGTGCAGCTTTTCGTCAAAGCTTTGCCTGGGAACGTGGGCAATCGCCTGCAAATGAAAAGCGATGCCAGCTCGAAGTGGCTTCGCCGCGGCTGCCGCTTGTAAATATCGGTCGTAATAGCCACCGCCCTGCCCTAAGCGATAACCTTGCGCATCGAAGGCCAACAGAGGCAGCAAAATTATATCTAGTTCACTGGCCGTGACCGCGTCAACTGATTTGGAATCAGGGGCGAAAATTCCGAATTTTCCAGGTTCCAAGTGCGCTTCACCGTGGTAACGCAAAAAATGCATCACGCCGTCTTGTGCCAACACTTTTGGCAAATACACAAACACCCCACGTGCAAGCAACACCGCCAGCAGGGGCTTCAGTGAAAGTTCGCTGCCGCTTGCTAGATAGGCGGCAACGCGCTGGCCACTTAAAAATAAATCAGCGGCTAGCGCATGGCTTAACACCGCGTTCGATGCTTGCGTATGCGCGCACGGCTTTAGCTGGCGGCGGACAGCGCGCATTAGCGTGCGCAGCCGCGCTTTTTCAGCTTGAATCATGTCTGGCGTGTCCGCAAGCGCAGACTTATCTGGCGTGTCCGCAAGCGCAGACTTATCTGAGGAACGCTCAAGGTAAGGGGCCCCCCGCCTGCGTCGGTACATTTCGGGCGACCTTGATCCCAAGGATCAAGTGGGATGGCCGGCCAAACACTAGGCTTTCCGCGGGGAGCGGATCTGCACAAATCGTTGGCTATTGACCAACCCGGGGTCATGTTTCAGGGACAAGGCGATATGTCGAATTGCGATCGAACACCGCAGGGGGCGCGCGGCCATTCTATGCGGCGCGAAGCGCGCCATCAAGCGCTTCGTTCATGCGCTTCAATTTATTGCTGAGCGATTCATTCAAATTCTCGAAACGCGCGTCCTTGCCAAGCAGTTCTTGCGCAAAGGTAAGCGCGGCCAATACCGCCAAACGGTCCAACGTCAGCATCTTATCGGACGCTTTCAGCTCACGCATACGGGCATCTAGCGCTTGCGCGGCGGCTAAAAGTCCTTCTCGTTGTTCAGATGGGCAACTCAGTTTGTAGTCGCGATCAAAAATACGAAGGGAAACGGTTGAGCTCAAATGTGTTGCTCCATAGCCTTCAATCTAGAAATCATCGCTTCGATGCGTGCACGCGCTTGATCATTTTTACCCGATAACGCCGCGCGCTCGTCCAGCAATTCTGCTTGCACTGATTTGAGCGTGCGATTTTCCGCGTCAAGCTTGCGCGCGACTTCTACAAGCTGATTTAACTTAGCCGCAAGTGCCTGCAATTCGGTTTGAGTCGATTCGGTTCGTGCAAGGGCAGTATCCATGCGCCTAGATTAGCCATGCGCGCAACATCAAGCAAGGTGGCTAACGAAAAAACTGCGGGCGCAACAACGAAAAAAGGCCTGCAGACTTTCGTCTCAGGCCTTTTGATCGCAGGCAAAAGCTTTTAGCCTTCGGTGCCTTCTTCGGTGCTTACTTTTTGTTTGATATCAATCACTTTCTTGCCACGGTAAAAACCGCTGGCAGTGATGTGGTGGCGGCGATGAACTTCGCCAGTGGTGCTATCGGTCGCAAGCTGGGTTGCGG
>JAYVAQ010000131.1:0-5788 GCA_043750875.1 Rhodanobacteraceae bacterium | reverse complement strand
CCATTGCCTCACGCAGCACCGGTGCCAACTTAAATGCACCGCTAGGCGCGCCGGAAAGTAGTTTCGGGCTGTACACCCCAATGCCAGAGAACGTTAGTTTTTCTGGGCCGCAGGTATAAAGCTTGGTTCCCAATAAGGCAAAATCACCGCTCGGATGGTGGCTTGGGTTGGGCACCACGACCAGATGCGCCAAAGTATCGCGCAGCGCGTACGGCAAATTCACCAGCCGTGCAAAATCAAAGTCAACGAAAATATCGCTATTGACCGCGATAAAGCGTTCGTCGCCTAACAATGCCAGGGCATGGCGCATGCCTCCACCGGTTTCGAGGGGCACCGCGCCCTCTTCGCTGTAGCGGATACGCACGCCAAGCGGCGCGCCATCAGCGAGCGCGGTTTGAATCATCTCGCCCAAATACGATACGTTGATCACCAGATCCCGCACGCCCGCACGCGCTAGGGCTTCGATGTGGTGCACGATCAAGGGTTTACCGCGCACTTGCAACAAGGCTTTTGGGGTCGTCAACGTCAGTGGCAGCATGCGTTCCCCGATCCCGGCTGCGAAAATCAGCGCCTTCACGATTGCGGCCTTGTGATCGTCAAATCAATGCCCTCAGTCAGTGGCTTTAGCCAACGCGCCAAGGGCTGAAGCTCAGGATATTGCGCGCACACATTCAGCGTGTAATCCAGCACCAACGGCAAATCCTGCAAATAAGCCGCCTTGCCATCGCGGTAGTTGAGCCGCGCGAAGATGCCTAGAACTTTGAGGTGCCGCTGCACGCCCATCCAGTCAAACCAACGTCTAAACGTGGCGCTATCCGCTTGGTGCAAACCCGCTTGTGCGCTCACAAATCTGTAGTGCTCAAGCCAGCGTGCAACGTCCGCTTCGGGCCAACGAATATAGCAATCGCGCAGCAAAGAAACTAAGTCATAGCTAATCGGCCCGCGCACCGCGTCTTGAAAATCAATCACGGCTAGGCGGCGTGCTGCGATGTTTTCAGTGCTAGCCAGCATCAAATTGCGCGCATGAAAATCCCGGTGCACAAATACCTTGGGTTGCATCAGCGCTAAATTGCGCAGCTGCATCATGGTCGCTTCAATGATGTCGAAGTCCTCGCAACTCGGGGTAATTCCCAAGTGCCGTTTTAAAAACCACTCTGGAAATAATTCCATCTCCGCATCTAGGCGCGGTGCATCGTAGCTGGGCATGCCAGCCGTATCGGTGTGCAGCTGCATATGCAAAATTGTTGCCATCGCTGCTTGATAATGTGCCTCGACGCTGGCCTCGTTCAATTCTGGCAGCAAGGTGCGCGTGCCCAAATCCGGCAGCAACAAAAAGCCCTGAGCTAAATCTTGTGCCAGTACCGTGGGCACCAGCAGCCCGGCGGCACTCAAACGCGCGCTGATATCAATGAAGGGCGCACAGTTTTCTTGCGCGGGTGGCGCGTCCATCACTACATGGCTTAGCGCGTTTTCATCCGTGGCGCGCCAATAGCTGCGAAAGCTGGCGTCACTGCTGGCGGGGCAAAGGCTTACGCGCCTGGATAGCGCGGCCTCAGTAAATGCGAGGCGGGCGGCGGCTCGGTCAGACATAGTAAAAATCATCGGGAATAAAGTAAGAAGATTAACGAATTAAACGCGTAATTGCGACTAGCCACGGCGTGTGTTGGCCAGCGCACACTCAATGCCCCGATACTGTGCTTAAATGCTTGTACACGCGCCTGGACGCCGCCTTCCAACAATTTCCTATTACGAGATAGCAAAATGAACCCTACTAAAGTTATTGGCATTATCCTGATCGTTGTTGGCGCGCTTGGCTTAGCTTACGGCGGCTTTAGCTACACGCAAGAGAACACAGCGGTCAAAATAGGGCCACTTGAGTTATCTGTGGAGGAAAAGAAGTCGATCAATATTCCGCTTTGGGCGGGCATCGGCGCGCTGGTCGCGGGCGTGGTTTTGGTCGGTGTGGGCGGGAAAAGTCGCTAACAGAGTTAAGCCCTTTTAAGCCGATCAAAACTAAACAATTTTGCGCACGGGTGGGCTTTTCCGAACAGTGAATCACGCAGCATTTCCGCACCAATCAGGCTGTAGGTAATGCCATTGCCGCCGTAGGCCATCGCGAAATGTACGCGTGGCCCGTGCGTTTCGTGTGGGCCAAAAAACGGTAGGCCATCGTCGGTTTCGGCGAATGTTCCGGCCCAGGCAAACGCCACTTTTAAATCCAGCGCCGGAAACAAATTTTTCACGCGTTTGGCCAATCGTGCCGCCTTGCTTTCAACCCGCAAATCGCGCTTTAGCGCGATGTCAATGGTGTCATCCTCCCCGCCCACAATCAGGCGTTCGTCGCCGGTGCGGCGCAAATAAAGATACGGCCGAGCAGATTCCCAAACCAAGGTGTTTTTCAACGCTCCTAGTTCACCGGGCATCGGTTCGCTGACCATTGCATAGCTGCTGCGATTGCTGGCAACTCGTTGCGTCAGCCATTTTTGCGTCTCGTAACCGGACGCCAGCACCAGATGTTTGCACTGCGCCATATGCCCTGATTCCAGATGCGCTATTACGCCACCGCGCACGTTTTCAAATCGATCCAACTGGGTGCGCGCATGCACTTGCCCGCCCAGCGAGACGATCCGCGCCAGCAATTTGTGGCTGAGCTGATAAGGATCGACTTCGGCCGCAACGGAGCTGAGCAACGCCACCGGCGCATCAATGCCAAAGCGGCTGCTTAACGCTTGGCGATCCAGCACATCCAACTTGAAGCCATGTTCTAAGCGCAGCGCGCCTTCTGTTTCCAAACGATACTTGTGATGCCAACGCGACGCAAAATACAGGCTGTGCATCGCTTGAAAATCAACACCGCCCAAACTTTTTGCCAACCGGCCCAGGCTGCCAATCGCCGCCTCGCAGGCTTTGTAGGCTAGTACGCCATCCTCAACGCCATAACGGGCGCATAAATCTTGTAGCTCGGTGTCGATCTCGTATTGCAATAACGCGGTGCTAGCAGCGGTAGAGCCCCAACCCGCTTCGCGTTGATCGATCACCGCCACCGACATCCCCGCACGCGCCAAATGGTCGCCGATCAATGCCCCCGTAATCCCGGCACCTACCACCAAGACATCGCAGTCGATATTTTGCCGTAAGCGTGGATAGGAATGCATCAGCCCATTTTTGACCACCCAAAACGGCGCGCCACTTTTTAGGTTCATCATCAGTTTGCTCTCAGGCGCATACGAAAAAGGCCATCAGACTGCCAATGAAGCTGCTGTTAATCGGTGCGCTAACGCGCTTAGGTATTGGGTATCAGCACGGGTAGAAATCTGTGTCTAACCGAAAAAGTGGCGACTGCCTAATTTGTGGCGGTTCATGAATTCTTAGTTTGCGCCCATTTTTCGCAAAGCCGTGCGCGAACTTTATCCCGCAGAATTCAGCGTCCGCAGCAACCCGGCTTTGAACGCGCTATTCGCAACTGAACGTCCGCGTCGCCACCTTCTGCGGTCGCTGCATTTTGAGCTTGCTAAAGCAGTAGCGACTTAAGTTAGTTTTGGAGTACTTTATGACGACGGTCTGAGCGCCGACTTCCGTCTTTTCATCCGCTAAATTGGTCAACCAATCATGGGCTTAACTTATGCGAACTTGTGTCTAACGCGTGAGTCCGGTGCGCACGCGGCAAATCGGCCTGCCTCCTCTAAAAAATTAAGTGTGGCAGTACGCGCGCTCGTCGATACCGGTGCGCTATTTATGTGTGTGCCGCAAAATGTAGCGACACAGCTCGGCTTTGACGTAACCGAAGTACGACAGCGCCTAGTTACGCTTGCCGACGGCAGCGCTAAAAGTGTGCCCGTCATCGCGCCAATCACCATTGAGTTCGAGAACCGCTGGTACACCACTGAAGCGCTGGTATTGGGTGACGAACCCTTGATGGGCTGCATTCCCATGGAGGCCATGGATGTTATGGTTGATCCCAGAACCCATGCTGGAATTCAGCGGCTAATCGTTAACCCGGAACATCCTAATTTCGCGGTTTCGGTGGTTAAGGGGTTCGATTCAAACTAATGTGGTTCGCAACTCTGAAATTTACCTCAAGCGGCTCCCTCGCCCCGCCGATAATTACCAATTGAATCATAGAGTTAGACCGGGGAGAGGGTTGGGGTGAGGGGCAATCACAAACGTTGACTAGACTTCTGTACTGACGCCCGCCAACTTTCAACAGTCGGGATATCGCCGAATGCCACATGTTCGGTTGGAATTTTTATTTTGTTGGAAGTTGCTGAACCCCGTATTTTGACCAGTGAGGCGGCCGGGCCTTGGCCGATCAAACCGTTATGCCAGAGGATTTTTCACTGATAGCCCTGGAAACCGCAAAAAATCTCGATCATTGCTATGCACAACTGCGCGCGCGTGCAGGGCCAGGGCGGCGATCTGCACGTCTGTGGTCAAATTGCCGCCAGTGCCAATGCTTTCCAATAAATCGAAACAAATCGCGCGTGATTTTGCGCTTGGGGTCAGCATCTCGACATTAGGGTGGTTGAGCCAACTACGTACGATCTCGAGAACCACGGGAATTAACATAGGCTGCGCGTAAACACCGCGCCGAGTGGTAATGCGAATAAATCCAAAAACAACGACATCACATAAGCCCACCACTTCGGGCCCAGCTAAAATGTCTATCCACCATTGCTTTGCTGCCTCGTGCTGTGGGCTCAGGGAGTCATAGGTGTACAGCAAGAGATTTAAGTCAGCGACTATCATTAATGCGCTAACTTGTCTGCCGTGCCGCTTCGCGAGACGTAACAGATTCCGCACTGCATGCGAGTCGATCAAGTGCGTCTTCCGCTAATAAATCGTCAAGCAGTCTATTCATACCCTGTGGATCAATCCCACCTAACAATCCCATGCGCGTGGCTTTGACGACAAATGGCGGGCGTTGGTTGGACGAATTGCTCAATCCGCGTCGAATCGCCTCATTGACGGTTGCTTTAAAGCTCGTTTGATTGTCGTGCATCGCCTTGAGGACTAAGCGGTGTACTTCAGGCTCGAATGACAGTGTGGATCGCATGATGATGTGACCATAAAGAAACAGAGCATCATGATGATACTAAAATAGTCGGTTGTCACGCCCAATCAACCCGCCAACTCCCGATGCAGCGCCTTCAACGCAAACACCTCAGTCGAATTCTGATGCCATCGCCAGCAAAATCATTACTTCGCGAGTTGAACTCATTTCGATGTATACCGGCCGTCGCGGCTTGCGGAGATGAGTTGAAAGTCGAATACAACTGGCATATCTATTGGGATAGAACTCCAGCGGTGTTGCGCGCGGCGCGGTGCGTTTAAATCTTTTGTCATTCAGACGCTCGGATCAGCGATTCTATAGTCCATCACGCGGTAGCCACGCTGCCGTTTTTCCCACATCCGCAATAGCGCTGGGTGCCCGATGTCAACAAAATCAATAATTCGCACATCAGTCTTGGTCGCATGCTCGCGATGCAAGCGACCAGCATATTGTTGTAGTGTGCCTTTCCACGACACTGGCATTGCCAAGACGAGGGTGTCAAGCGGCGGATGATCAAAACCCTCACCGACAAGTTTCCCGGTTGCCAGCAAAATACGCGGCGCATCGGGCGGCAACATTTCCAATTCTTTGACAACTAACGCTCGTTGCTTTTTCGTCATTCGTCCGTGCAAAACGAACGGCGTCGGCACCTTTTCAACTAGCGCCGCAAATATAGCGTCCAAGTGTTCAGTTCTTTCGGTTAGTACCAACACCTTACGAGCTTGCGTAACGGCCACC
>JAYVAQ010000130.1:0-6964 GCA_043750875.1 Rhodanobacteraceae bacterium | reverse complement strand
TGTGTACATCGGTGTTACCCCGGTGGCTTATTATTTAACGGCTCCAGGTGTCGCGCCTGAAGGCTCTGCTGCAGGTACTGCGGTAAGCCCAGCGTCTGCAGTATTAACGGGCTTTTGGCGTGCAAGGGCAGGGGCATACATTGGCCCATTCGCCACCGCTGGGCTGGACCCGACATCAACGAATCTAACTCTGGCAAACCCAGCGCCGGTTCGAAATTCAATCCAAAACGTACCTGTTTTGATGACCGTGCCAAATGCGGCATCAAATCAAGTCAAGCCCGCAGCCGGTTGGCCTGTGGTCATTTATAACCACGGTATCACCCGCAATCGTACCGACATGTTGGCAATTTCAACCACGTACGCAAGTACTGGGCGTGCGGTAATCGCGATAGATCAACCGTTGCACGGCGTAGACAGCACCAGCCCGTTTTACATCGAAGGTACGCCTTTTGCGCCGTTGGCCACGGAGCGTACATTTGACGTTGATTTAGTGAATAACACGACCGGCGCAACCGGCGGAGATGGCCGCGTTGACACCTCTGGCACGCACTTTATCAATCTAGGCAGTTTGCTGACCTCGCGTGACAATAATCGCCAAGCGCAGGCCGATTTGCTGCAGTTGGTGAAAAATCTTTCCGTGATGGATATTGACGGTGACGCACGGCCTGATTTTGACGTCACAAAAATTGCTTACACCGGGCAATCCTTGGGCGCGATCAACTTGATTCCGGCAATGGCTTTGGAAACGACGGTTAATGTCGGCGTGTTAAATGTTGGCGGCGGCGGTATTGCGCAACTGCTAAACGGTTCTCCGACATTCGGTCCGCGTATTCGCGCCGGTTTATTGGCTGGCGCTGGCTTATCGCCAGGAACTTCGAGTTTTGATCAATATTTCACCGTCACGCAAACCGTCATTGATTCAGCCGATCCGCTCAATTGGGCTAAGGCATTGGGTGCGTCTGATCGAATATTATTCCAGGAAGTTGTTGGTTCCGTGCCGGCATCTGATCCTAGCTGCGCATTGACCACTGCGACTGGCGCCCCAATTGCTGGCGCTCCTGCGAATGGTTGCCCGGATGCGGTGATTCCAAATACCGTTGCCGGTGCTCCGCTTGCGGGTACTGAGCCGTTAGTTGCGACGATGGGTTTAGCTGCAATCACCAGAACGACGCAGAGCGCTACCGGCATTAAAGGTATCGTGCGCTTCATCAAGGGTGATCATGGCTCGCTTTTGAGTCCTGCGAAAGACGCCCCTACGACGGTTGAAATGCAGACGCAGATGGCATCTATGGTGGCATCCGAGGGCACAACTGTGCAGGTCACAAATACGTCTGTCATTAAAACCAACTAAGCGCGACTCTTTTAAGGACTTCCCATGATGAAAACATCTAATCAACGGCCCGTAAATCAGCGCGTTCAGCCTCGGCGTTTGCTAACACGCACGCTTTTATCAGCGGCGCTAGGTAGCTGTATTGCAGGTTCTGCCTTTGCATATAAATATGAAAATGGTGACTTTAGCGTCAACGTTGACACCACTTTGTCATACGGTGTCCAGGTGCGCGTTGAAGAACGCAACGCGAATTTGGTCGGCAAATGCAACTTATCGCCATGCCAAGGCTTTTTAGCGAACGGCACGACACCCGTAATTCCAATTGCAGCCTTACCAAATGCATTGCAGCGCTCAGCCCCCGGCCGTTTTTCAGTCAATGGCGATGATGGCAATCTGAACTACGACAGAGGCCAGCCATTCGCCAATACTGCAAAAATCACGCAAGAATTTGGCTTTAACTACGGCCCTGATTTTGGTGGTCTATTGCGTTGGACTGGTTTTTACGATTTTGAAAACCAGAACCGCCCAACCTTTAGAGACGATGCTGTTAGCAACGTTGGAGCTTTGTCCAAACTTGCTAAAACCAAAGTTGGCAGAGACATTGTTTTGCTGGATGCGTTTGTTTTTTACAACTTTGGTATGGCGGATTATGACGCGTCGATTCGTGTTGGTCGTCAAGTCGTAAGTTGGGGCGAAAGCACGTTTCTGCAAAATGGTATTAACGTCGTTAATCCTATCGATCTCTCCAAACTGCGTATTGCCGGTGCTGAGCTGAAGGAGGCGTTTTTACCAATCGACATGGTATGGGGCAGCCTGACATTCAATGAAAATCTGTCAATGGAAGCGCTGTACATGCTTGAGTTCGAGCAAACCGAACCTGAGCCTTCCGGTACGTATTTCAGCACCAATGATTTTGGCTCGCTCGGCGCGCGTTACGTCATGTTGGGCTTTGGCACAACCGATGAACCGCTAAATTTTGATGCGTGTTTTCGACCGGGTGCAATTAATGTTCGCAACGTTGGAGCGGTGCAAGCCTGTGCAACTGCGGTTCCGCGTCTTCCAGATCGTTATCCAAGTGATACAGGTCAGTACGGCGTCGCATTTCGCTACTTCGCACCAGATCTAAACAACACGGAATTTGGCCTTTATTATCTGAACTACCATAGTCGCCTACCATTTGCGAGCGGCATTGCCGTTACTAACGGTGCGGCAAACTCGGCGCGTTACTTTATCGAATATCCAAGTGGTATCGATTTATATGGATTGTCCTTCAACACTACCCTCGAAGAATCTGGGATCGCCATCCAGGGTGAGTTGAGCTACCGCCCGAATCAGCCCTATCAAATCGATGATGTTGAGCTGCTTTTTGCTGCGTTGAGCCCGTTAAATGCCGTGTTACCTGCACCATTTAATCGCTTCTACAGCCAATATGGCAATTTGCGTCCGGGTGCACCGGTTCCTGGGTGGAATCGTCATGAAGTAACACAACTGCAATTCACCACGACCAAAGTATTCGGCCCTGAAAACTTCATCGCTGCAGACCAAATTTCAGCAGTCGCGGAGTTCGGCTTCACCAAGGTGTGGGATCTGCCAGATCCAAGCATTCTGCGTTACAACGGTGATGGCACGGACTTAGGCGGTGGCCCTGACTTTTTGAGCGGTAACTCGCGAAATCCACAAACTCAAGTTGGAGGATTTGCTACTCCGTTTTCATGGGGCTACCGTTTAGCCGCGCGCGCTGATTACAACAACTTTGCAGGATCAGCATTCACACTTAGCCCACGATTCGCGTTTAACCACGATGTCAAAGGCACAACACCTGGCCCTGGCGGAAATTTCGTTGAAAAACGCAAGTCGCTTACCTTGGGTGTGGAAGCGAACTACCTAAACCAGTGGTCGGCTGATCTTTCCTACACCCGGTTCTACGGCGCGGGAATTTTCAACCTAATTAGCGACCGTGATTTTGTCGCCGTCTCTGCGAAATACGCATTTTAGTGTCAGCTTGTGTTGCCGCGTTCACTCAGGAATTCGGCAATACAGCAGAAACCAATGTTATTGATTGAATCAAGCACTACTAGGGATCTGATATGAAAATCATAAAGTTGTCTGTAGCACTAGCCTTTGTTTTTGCCGCAAGCTTAAGCCAGGCCGCAGTACCTGCAGCTCAGGCGAATCGGTTGGGTGTTGACCTGACACCGATTGGCGCAGAAAAAGCGGGAAACAAAGAAGCAACAATTCCGGCCTGGGACGGTGGTATTTCTAAGCCGATTGCAGGCTACAAAGCGGGGATGCACCACCCAGATCCCTATGCCGCTGATAAGCCGCTTTTTGTAATCACGGCTGCAAATCTCGCGACCTACAGATCAAAACTAACAGCCGGTGAGTTAGCACTGTTCGCAAAATACCGCACGTTCGCGTTGCCAGTTTATGCGACGCATCGCAGCGGCGCGTTTTCACCGCGCATCTATGAGATGACCAAAAAAAATGCGTTGACGGGCACGTTGGTTGGTGCGTCGGACGGCGTTACTAATGTCGCTGAAGGAATACCATTTCCAATTCCACAAAACGGTGCGCAGGTCATCTGGAACCATAAGATGAAAAGCAAGGGCCTAGCATCCAAACGCTACAACAGCCAAGTCACACCAACGGCGACGGGTCAGTACACGATGATTCGTATTCGTGAAGAATCATTGGGCTTATATTGGAAGCAAGGGAATACGATTAAGGACATCAACAACGTCCTAACCTATTTTTTCCAATTGGTTGAATCGCCTGCGCGCTTAGCCGGAAACGCATTGTTGGTGCACGAAACATTAAATCAGGCAGTAACCGCTCGCCAAGCCTGGGTATATAACCCAGGTCAGCGCCGTGTACGTAAAGCGCCCAACGTTGGCTATGACAATCCGGGAACGGCATCCGATGGTTTACGCACCAACGATATGTCGGATATGTTTAACGGCGCGATGGATCGATATGATTGGAAATTGGTTGGTAAAGCCGAATATTACTTGCCTTATAATTCCTATAAAGCGCACGCTGGCAATATGAACTTTGCCGATTTAGTCAAGCCAGGGCATTTAAATACCAACTATTTGCGCTATGAATTGCACCGCGTATGGGTGGTTGAAGCGACCCTCAGAGCGGGGCAACGTCACATTAATAAGCGTAGAACCTTTTATGTGGACGAGGACAGCTGGCAAATTTTGGCTACTGACCATTACGATGCAGCCGGTGCGTTGTGGCGTATATCCGAAGCACATACCATCAACTATTACGATCAGCCGCTGGTTTGGTCAACAATTGAAGTTCATTACGATCTGAAGTCCGGGCGCTATATTGCAAACGGTTTGGATAATAATGACCCAGTGAACGATTTTTCATTCGTAACCAGCCCTGATAATTTCTCCCCACAGGCCCTGCGCACGCGCGGAACCCGTTAAGTTAGATTGGATGTAGGGGGCGCAGCTATATTAGTTGCGTCCCTTTTTTTTATCTGGCTCAGAATAATAGCCAGGTCGTGTTTTAGTTTCGTTTGGAGTTAAATTGCATGTCCCACCAAAGTAACTTCTATAAGCGTAACTACCGTCAAAGGTCATTGCTTCATATGCTGTGTCTTTTAGCGCTGCCATTTTCGCTTCATGCAGCGGATTATGACCCCGCTTCGGCCGACTCCGAAATATTAGTGCCAAGCATTGTTTCAAAGGCGCTTTTTACCGATATCGTAGCCACGGACACCGGTGCAATTGCCGTTGGGGAGCGGGGCCATATACTCAAGAGCAGCAATTATACCGATTGGGTGCAATTGCCAGTCCCGACTCGATCGTTATTAACCAATGTTTATGCGCGCGGAGCCAATCTTTGGGCGGTTGGCCATGAAGAAGTTATCTTGCATAGCGCGGACGGCGGTTCCACATGGCAGCGCCAACACGTCAATAGCGATGCGTTTGGGCCGTTGTTGGATGTTCTGTTCTTAGACGACACGAATGGTTTTGCTATCGGCGCTGAAGGTAAAATGCTATCCACTGCCGACGCCGGTAAAACCTGGCTAGACGGTAGCATCACCACGCGCCTGCCCGATGCGCCGGTAACAGCAGCTGCAGATTCCGGCGATGAAAGTGGACTTGCTAGCGATGACATTGGCGTAGATGAAACCCCGCCACATTTAAACGCCATCGTGCAAAGCAATGCCGGCCTATTGATAGTCGGCGAAACCGGAGCAGCATTTAGGTCCAAAGATGCAGGCCAGACCTGGGTACGAATTGATTTTCCGTATGGTGGCCCACTCTTTGGTGCGATCGTTCTTGATGATGACAGCATAGTCGCCTATGGACTGAGTGGGAACGCATACCAAACCCGAGATCTTGGTACAAGCTGGACAAAGCTTGAGACAAATACAGATGCATCGCTGTTTGGTGCTGTAGCGGTTAAAGGTGCCCGGGCGGTTTTTGTAGGTGCACGCGGTACGTTTCTTACCAAATCCGCCGAATCGAACGCATTGAAAGTATTTACGTTTGGTGATGGCGGTGTGTTAGGTGGCGTAGTGCAGCGCGGCGAAAGTGATTTCACCGTCGTCGGTGAAAATGGCATTTTGGCTTACAGCCCGAAATAAGATAGCCTGAAATAACATAGCGAGAATATATATGGCCGGTTCTTCTGATCCAAATCACCCGGGATATCCCTGGCTTGAGAAATTAATTTTCGGCAAGCGAGCGATAGTTCTCGCGGTGTTCGCGATTATCACGGTGCTGATGATAATTGCCTCCAGCCAGTTAAAAATAGACGCCGGTTTTAGGAAGCAATTGCCGGTTAAGCATGAATACATGCAAACGTTTCTCGACTATGAAAAAGAATTCGGTGGCACAAACCGAATTTTAATCGCTGTGATGGTGAAAAAGGGTGATATTTTCAATAAGGAATATCTAACTGCGCTTGAAGGCGTAAGTGAAGCGATTAGCACTGTTGCAGACGAACAAGGTTTAGGTGTAGATCAATCGCGCACCCGCTCCATTTTCACGCCGAACCAGCGCTACATGATTGTAACTGAGGAAGGTTTTGAGGCAGATAACGTTTGGCCAGCACGTTTTCCAGAACCATTTCCGTCAATGTCTTCTGGGTTTGATCCAACGCCCGAGCAGTTTTCAATTTTAAAGCGAAATATTGAACTTAGTGGAATAATCGGGCGCTTAGTGGCGAAGGATTTTACCGGTGCAATGGTTCAAGCCGAATTGGTGCCAGAAATTAGTGCCGATGGCAAACAACTGAACTATCAACAAATTGCTAGCAAGCTCGAAGTTATTCGTTCGACTTATGAAAAAGGTAACGTTGAAGTCCGAATTATTGGTTTCACCAAAATTGTCGACGATATTGCCAAGGGTGCAAAATCAGTTGTGCTATTTTTTATAGTCACTGTATTGTTCACATGGCTGTTGCTATTTATCTATTCGACCAGTGTGAAATTGGCGTCTTTAACCGTGCTTGCAGCGCTGGTTGCCGTTATTTGGATGCTGGGAGCCTTACGCCTGATGGGCTTTGGCATCGATCCGATGAATATTCTTACGCCGTTTTTAATATTTGCGATTGGCGTTAGCCACGGCGAGCAGATGATCAATCGTTTCCGAGGGCAGATATTTTTTG
>JAYVAQ010000129.1:0-4480 GCA_043750875.1 Rhodanobacteraceae bacterium | reverse complement strand
AGCAACGTATCGGCCCACGGCTTAAAGTTTTGCACGCAGACCAAATTGGAAGCACTCCGCAAATCAGCGGAATACCGCGCGCGTAGAAACAGGGTTTTGTCAGGCGCTTCAATTGGTGGCAGATGATGTTTGAGCGCCCAGTGCAGGGTCTCAATGGCGGGTTCGGTCATGTAATTCTTAATTGACGAGCTACATTAAAGTTTAGCTCAATCAGGCTTCGCGATTTTGTCGTCATGCGCCAATCTAGAATCAACCGGCGCTTGCGCGCGGTTGTGCATCCCGTAGTCGCGCACCACATTCGCCACGCACAGCCGATAGTCGGTAAAAATCGCTTCGCGGCCCAGCGCCTGCGTGCGGCGATGCGCTTCGAAATTACGCCATGTGCTAACGGCCGCTTCATCCCGCCAATAAGAAAGGGAAAGCAACTTTCCCGGCGTAGTTAGACTGGCGAAGCGCTCAATCGAAACAAAGCCATCAATCGCTTTGAGATCCGCGCGCAAGCGCTCCGCCGATTCCAAATACTCGTCCAATTGCCCTTCGGCTGGCAGCACTTCAAAAATTACCGCTATCATGTCGAAACTTTGTTGAAGAAGGCGGAAACCGTCTGGGTAAAGCTGCGCTCTTCACGCAAAATGAAGCGCAGCTCTTGCGCACTTTCAAAATTGGCGCGGCCCTCGGGATCGCTTTTTAGCCGCGCACGGTAGACTTCATAAGCGGCCAACGAAGCAAAACCAATCAAACCCCAGGCGATGTCACTACTACCCTCGTGCGGTAAAAAATAGCCCAGCAAGTGGCCGCCACAGCGCGGAATAATGCGCGCCCAATTTTCTGCGTATTGCGCGAAAGCGGGACGTTGGAACGGGTCGATTTGATAGCGAATGAAACAAACGAGTTCGGGTACGGATTGTTGTGCTTGCATGGCATGCTTCTTTTTTTTTTCGGCGATTTAGGATGGCGCATCGTCACGCAATTCAATTGACGAATGCTTCGTGCTAGCGCGAAGTGTTCGCAGCTTAAAACCCACTAGAGCTGCTAATTTGCGCGCAAGGATTAGGAGAACGTCACTTTGAATATCAATGAAGTCGCACGCATCGCTGCATTGATTGGCGAACCGGCGCGCACCGCGATGTTGCTGGCGTTGATGGATACCAGATCGCTAACTGGCAATGAGTTGGCAATAGCGGCGAACGTGATGCCGCAAACGGCAAGCAAACATTTGGCGATGCTGCTCGCGGGCGGGCTACTGGTGGTCAATCAAGCGGGCAGGCATCGCTATCACCGGCTTGCCTCCAGTCAAACGGCGGAGGTGATCGAGGGAATTATGCAATTGGCCGCGCAAGCTCGACCGTCAGTTGGCAGGATTTTCACCGGCCCAAAAGACGCGGACTTGCGGCTGGCGCGCAGTTGCTATGACCATATCGCCGGTCGGCTTGGGGTTGCCCTATCGGATCATTTACTTGAATGCGGCGCGCTCAAGTTTGACGGCGAGACGGGCACAGTCAGCGAGCACGCGGTAGCGGCATTAGCGTCGCTGCAATTTCAATTTAATCGTGAAGGCAAAGCCCGCGATTCCCGCGCATGTTTGGACTGGAGCGAGCGCCGAGTGCACGTCGCGGGCCGTTTGGGTGCACAACTATTAACGCATTTTCTTGCGAAAAACTGGCTGCGACGGTGCGCGCAAGCCAGGTCCCTAGAGATCACGGCCAGCGGTCGACGCACAATGCTAAATTGGTTGGGTGCTGAGCGGTGGCAGACGGTTTTGGACGCGTGATGTGGCAGCGAGCACGTGGCAAGGTAAATACTGGAGGGCATTTGAAGCTTACAATCGCAGTAGCGGCTCGCCGCAAACCTTAAAGTTCAAAGCATCCACCATGCCCAACGTCCAGCCCTGTGAAGTGCCAACGCCCTCGTTCCTGCGAAAGTACAAAGACGGCCTCGGCTATGCGGATTGCTACTACCTTGAGGTAGCAGGTTGCGTAGCCCAGTCCGCCTATGTCGAGGCTTTCTACACCACTCGCTTGTTCAAGTTGGAACGCACTTTATTGAAATACCTCGCGTCCAAGCCAGCGTGCGATGCGGACGTCAAACGCCTTGCAGCAGGCCAGGCCTCGATATTTTCAGCTTGGCGCGTGGAGGCGCAGAGCGCATCCGAGCTGCTGCTTGCCGATTTCACCGGGCGCACCAGGTCGTGGCTGATGGCCGTACCCGTCGAGGGTGCGGCCACACCAATAACGCGTCTGTACTTCGGTTCTGCTGTGGTGCCGCGCACCGAGACGCCTGCTCAGAAAGCCAGTATGGGCTGGCTATTCCACGCACTACTGGGATTCCATCGCCTGTACTCGCGTCTGCTTTTGCGCGCTGCTAGCGGACGCCTGCGACAACAAAACGCTTCCTTCTGAAGCGTCACTCAGCCACGCGTTAAAAACGCTACCGCGCGATCCGCGAGCTTTTTATAGGGCGGCTTTAGCAACCAGAAACCGGACCAACGAGCTTGCCTAAACACCGGCATTTGCTTAGTAAACGTCAAAAACCCGGCATGCCCGTGATAATGGCCCATGCCACTGGCACCGACGCCGCCGAAGGGTAAATCGTGTTGGGTAAAATGCATCGCGCAATCATTCACGGTAACGCCACCGGCGGTGATTTTGCTCAGGATGTAGTCGGTGCGCTGGCGTTGATGGTCAAAATGATAGAACGCCAGCGGCCGTGGATGACCTTGAATAAGCGCGAGTGCATCTTCGATTTTTTCGTAACTGATGACGGGCAAAATTGGCCCGAAAATTTCTTCCTGCATGAGTTTCATATCGCTAGTGGTATCAAACACCAACGTTGGCGGTAATATCCGGCTATCCACTGCGGGCGCGTCCCCTGGACAAATGCGCTCAATCTGGGCACCCATACTTTCCGCTTCGGCTAGATAGCTGTTTAGCCGCTGAAATTGCCGGTCACTTACAATGCTGCTGTAGTCCGGGTTCGCTGCAATATTTGGATACGCCGCTTCGATTACCCGCCGGTATGCGAGTTTAAATTCTTGCACGTGATGCTTCGCGACCAGCACATAATCCGGCGCTATGCAGGTTTGCCCGGCGTTGAGGTGCTTCATTTGCGCGACCCGTTCCGCCGCCTGTGCGATCGGAAAATCGGGTGCGATCAGGCACGGCGATTTGCCGCCAAGTTCTAAAGTTACCGGCGTTAAATTTTTCGCCGCTGCCGCCATCACAAGCTTGCCTACCGCGGTCGAGCCGGTATACATCAGATGATCAAACGCCAGCTCAGAAAAACGCTGGGCCACTTCCGCTTCCCCCAAAACCACGCAAACGCGCTCGGGCGGAAATACCTTTGCCAGCAAAACAGCGAGCAACTCGGATGTTTTCGGCGTGTGTTCTGAGGGCTTGAGCATCACGTGATTGCCAGCGGCAATCGCTGCGACTAACGGGCTTAAACTCAATTGAATCGGGTAGTTCCACGGCGAAAGGATGCCAACAACGCCTAGCGGCTTGTACAGAATCTGCGCGCTTGCAGGCCAAGCCTTAAAGTCAACCGCAACACGCTTTGGACGCATCCAGCGCGCTAAATGTTTACGCGCATCCTTGATATCTTCCAGCACCATCATAATGTCTGCCAGCAAAGTTTCATGGCGCGAACGACGGCCAAAGTCAGCGCTTACCGCCGCGACCAGCGCTTCTTTTTGCGCCACCACCTCAAGGGAGAGCTTCGCCAAATCCGCCATGCGCTGTTTGTAGCTGGGCGTATTGATCAGCCAAGCCGCCCGCATATCGGTCAAGGTGGTATTGAGTGCGGCGGAATCAGGATTGAGCATGGCGTTGGCATCGGCTAGTAGATGTTGCGATGAGCATTGATAGCACAGCGATCATGGCTTTGTCTGTGCGTAGGAATGCCGCAAGTCTAGAGGCTGCATATCCGAGTCGTGTGTCAAATCAAATGCGTGCGCTAAGCACAGCTTATAAACTAAAGTACTTTTAGACCTTTTTGCTTACCCAAACGATAATCCTAAAAACCGCAGTTGACCGCTACCTAACTCCGTTAAAGTTATGAATATGTTGAAAATTTTGAGTATTTCGAAGTTCACTTTGTGGCTGAAGATCGCTACGAGCAAAACTGCACACTTTTTTGACGCGCCAGCATCGTTGTTTCGTCGTTGCAGGCAATGAGCATGCTGCCGAGTCCGGCCTTGCTGGAACGCCCAAAATATGTACCCTTTTGCCCGTCCAACTGCGGTTTCTAGGATGACGGAAAAGCCTCAAATGGCGCTGCCAGAAACCCTACCCGATTGGCTCAACTACCAACAGCATCAACACGTCAAAAGCATTGACATGACGCTGGAGCGTGCGCGTGCAGTGGCTGCGCGTTTGCACTTGGGCAAGCCAGCGCCGCTGGTGCTGACCGTTGCTGGCACCAATGGCAAAGGCTCTACTGTGGCTTTTCTACAGGCGTTGCTAAGCGAATGCGGCTTGAAAGT
>JAYVAQ010000128.1:0-8202 GCA_043750875.1 Rhodanobacteraceae bacterium | reverse complement strand
GTGGCGATCGACGAGTTTCGTGGTTTGGCCAGTGCGCGGCTGATGATTCGGCGTTTGTTGGAATGATTTTGCGTAGTCTGCAGGAATTGATTTCGTACGCCATCTAAAACCACAAAAACCCGCTTCAGAGACGGGTTTTCTGTGGTGATGCCAGCCCTACTTATTGCTAGGCGCGCTTGTTGCTTCAGAGCCGGTTTGCCCTTCAGCTTGAAATTCCACGGTCAATGGATTGGGTTCCAGTGATTTTGTTGCGCCCGTTGCCAAATCAACGCCAATACCAATCAACCCGCCAAAAATTATATTCCCAACAAACGCTGTGATGCCCGAACCCTTCATTTCTGAGCTTACGGGTGCGCTGACGCTGGCATAACCCGGCTTACTAATCACCGCAGTAAATGCAGTTTTGCGCTTAAGGTTGAGTGTGCAAGGCGTAACGCAGGTCTGCCCAGTTGAAAGACGAACGTCGGCACCGGTTGGGTCGCTATCTACAACCCACGTTTGACTGGAGCCGCGCGTGATCGTGGCGCAACCGCCCAAAATTAAGCTGCATAAAGCAATTGTTATTAGTAAGCGCATGTTGAAATCCTTGAAAGTTGATGGCTAAAAGTGAATTGGAGTGCGGATGCACTTTTAATAGTCGTAATTTCGAATGAATTTCCATCACGAAAAGATCATAAAAACGCAATTACTTTTGGCTTGGGCCAAATCAATTCGCAAAGACGCAGTTCATGATTTCTCAACTGCCTAAAAACTCAAAACATACTTTCATCAATCGCCATCAAACTCGGCGCGCCCGCGCGTGCCGCTTGCAAGTGATAGGCCGTTTCCGGCAACAGCCGTTGAAAGTAAAAACGTGCGGTGTGCAGTTTGCCAGTGTAGAAAGCATCGCCAGAATCGGCTTTGTCCAGCGCGATACGGGCCATGCGCGCCCAAAGATAGCCGTAAACCAGATGCCCAACGATGCGCAAATAATGGTTTGCCGCAGCACCGACTTCATCCGGCGCGCGCGCGGCCTTGGTGGCAATTTCCATAGTCAACTGCGTTAGGTTTTTGCCCAGCTCGATTAAGGGGGCTGTGAATTCATCCATGCCTGCCTGGCCGACTTGCGAGCCTACAAACTCCGCAACAATCGCGCCAAATTTTTGCAGGCGTTTGCCACCGTCACCCAGTATTTTTCGCGCCAGCAAATCCAGCGCTTGGATGCCGTTGGTGCCTTCGTAAATCATATTGATGCGGGCGTCGCGAACGTATTGGCTCATGCCCCATTCTTCAATGTAGCCATGCCCGCCAAAAACCTGCAGCGCCAAATTATTTGACTCAAAACTATTGTCAGTAATGAAGGCTTTGACCACAGGGGTTAATAGGGTCACCAATTCACCGGCCTCTGCACGTACAGTTGCTTCAGGGTGCGAAAGCTCGCGATCAATCAGCTGTGCAATCCATGTGGTAAAGGCACGTCCACCTTCGGTGTAGGCTTTCGCGGTCAACAGCATGCGCCTTACATCCGGATGCACAATAATTGGGTCGGCTGATTTTTCTGGTTGCTTGGCACCCGTTGCGGCGCGGCTTTGTAGGCGATTGCGTGCATACGCAACGGCGTTTTGATACGCCGCTTCTGCTAGCCCTAACGATTGCATGCCTACACCTAAACGCGCCGAGTTCATCATCACAAACATCGCGTTTAAGCCTTTATTCGGCTCGCCGATGATCCAGCCTTGCGCGTTGTCCAAATTCATTAGGCACGTGGCGTTGCCGTGTATACCCATTTTGTGTTCGATCGAACCCGCATGGATGCTATTACGCGCGCCCAAGCTGCCGTCGCTGTTGGGTACAAACTTTGGCACTAAAAATAGCGATATTCCCTTGGTGCCTTTGGGCGCGTCAGGTAGCCGTGCCAGCACTAAATGTAGAATGTTTTCGGCAAGATCGTGTTCGCCTGCAGAAATGAAGATCTTCGAGCCAGACAGCAAAAAGCTGCCATCGCTCTGGGGCTCGGCACGGCTGCGCAAAATGCCCAAATCCGTGCCACTGTGCGGCTCGGTCAAGCACATCGTGCCGGTCCATTCGCCCGAAACGATTCTAGGCAAATACAGCGCTTTTTGTTCGCTGCTGCCGTGCGCTTTTAGGCAAGCGTAGGCGCTGTGGGATAACCCCGCGTACATCAGCCAAGCCTGATTTGCCGAGTTGAACATTTCATAGGCGCCGTTATTCAACACAATCGGTAGCCCTTGACCACCAAATTCAGTGGCACAGGCTAACGAAGGCCAACCGGACTCAACATATAACTGATAGGCCTCCTTGAAGCCGGGCGGGGCAGTGACGACGCCATTACCGTGATAAGTACAGCCTTCACGATCACCGACCGCGTTCAGTGGGTGAATTACGCTCGTAGCAAATCGTGCAGCTTCTTCCAGTACAGCGTTAATTGTCTCGCTATCAAGCGTGGCATAAGCGGGAAGCGACTTGAGCTCAACTTCTACATGCAACAACTCAAACAATACAAAACGCATATCGCGCAAAGGGGCGGAATAGCTTGGCATGGATAATCTCCAACAAAAGAAAAAGCGACTGAGTAAGTGCGTCAGAATGGCGCACCATACGCAGGCGTATGTTAATTTTGTCGAGTATGCCGGAGTTTTGCTACAGTTTTAGTACCAGAGTCGGCGCAGCAACTTCCCTGCAATTTAGGTTTCTACCAACTCCACTCCGTCCAGGCCGCTGGCGAGCGTATGTGCGTCGCCGCCCTGGCTCAACTTAATTCGCAAACGCACTTCGTTTGAGGAGTCGGCATGGCGCAGCGCATCTTCGTAGCTAATTTCGCCCGCTTGATACAGCTCAAACAAGCTTTGATCGAAGGTGCGCATGCCTAAATTGGTCGAATCTTTCATCAAGTCTTTAATCTTGTGAATCTCGCCTTGGCGGATGTAATCCGAGACTAACGGCGTGCCAAGCAAAATTTCCATGGCAACCCGCCTGCCTTTACCGTCGGGCGTGGGAATTAACTGCTGCGCGACGATGCCTTTTAAATTCAGTGATAAATCCATCAACAGCTGGGTGCGGCGATCTTCTGGGAAAAAGTGCAAGATACGATCAATGGCTTGATTGGCGTTGTTTGCGTGCAGAGTGCATAGGCACAAATGCCCGGTTTCTGAGAACGCAATCGCGTGATCCATGGTTTCACGGGTTCGGACTTCGCCGATCAGAATCACGTCGGGTGCCTGACGCAAGGTGTTTTTGAGCGCGTTATCAAAATTATCGGTATCGATACCGACCTCGCGCTGCGTGATAATGCAGCCCTCATGCTTGTGCACAAATTCGATTGGATCTTCAATCGTGACGATGTGGCCGGTGGAATTTTGGTTGCGATAGCCAATCATCGCGGCGAGTGAGGTGGACTTACCGGTACCGGTGGCACCGACGAAAATAATCATGCCGCGTTTAGTCATCGCCAGCGTTTTGATAATCGCTGGCAAGCTGAGCTCGTCCACGCTTGGTATTTTGGTTTCAATGCGCCGCAGTACCATGCCGACATGGTTACGCTGATAAAACGCCGACACCCGAAAGCGCCCTACACCTTGCAGCGAAATCGCAAACTGACACTCGTGCGTTTTTTCAAATTCCTCACGCTGGCTGGGCGTCATTACGCTTAAAACCACGTCGCGCGCCTGTTGGCTGGTCAACGGGCTTTGTGTGATCGGACCAATACGCCCGTTGACTTTCATCGAGGGCGGCACGCCGGTCGTTATAAATAAATCAGAGGCCTTTTTATGCACCATGAGTTTTAAGTACGAATTGAAATCAATGCCGCTCATGCGTGTTTGCCTTAGAAGGTGGTAACGATTGTCTTTAAACGTTTTGCTTATGCTGAAAGCTTTTCATTCAATACCGAATGAGAACCTTAGCTATCAAAGTTTTTCTTTTCTTTTGCGTAAGTCGCAGCTTGTTGACGCGTTACTAAGCCGCGCTTCACTAAATCCAACAAACATTGATCCAACGTTTGCATGCCGTATTGCGCGCCCGTTTGAATGGATGAATACATCTGCGCGACTTTGTCCTCGCGAATCAAGTTTCGAATGGCTGGGATACCGGTCATAATTTCATGCGCCGCGATGCGCCCGCCGCCAACTTTTTTCAGCAAACTTTGCGAAATTACTGCGCGCAATGACTCGGAAAGCATGGATCGCACCATCGGCTTTTCGCCCGCTGGAAATACGTCAATAATTCGGTCGATCGTTTTGGCGGCCGAACTGGTGTGCAGCGTGCCAAACACTAAGTGCCCGGTTTCAGCAGCCGTTAGTGCCAAGCGAATAGTTTCTAAATCGCGCAATTCGCCGACCAAAATATAATCTGGATCTTCGCGTAGTGCCGAGCGCAATGCTTCGTTAAAGCCGTGCGTATCGCGGTGCACTTCGCGTTGATTGATCAGGCATTTATTGGACGTGTGCACGAATTCGATCGGATCTTCCACGGTCAAAATGTGGGCATACTCATTTCTATTGACGTGATCGACCATCGCCGCAAGTGTTGTCGACTTTCCTGAGCCGGTCGGGCCGGTGACTAAAATCAGGCCTTGTGGAAAGTCAATCAGTTCACGGAAAATTTTAGGCGCGCCCAAATCCTCCAGGGACAATATTTCTGATGGAATGGTTCGGAATACTGCAGCAGCGCCGCGGTTTTGATTAAATGAGTTGACGCGAAAACGTGCTAAACCAGGAATTTCAAAGGAAAAATCGACTTCCAGAAATTCTTCATAATCGCGCCGTTGTTTGTCGCTCATGATGTCGTAAATCAAGCTGTGCACTTGCTTGTGCTCGAGCGGCGGAACGTTGATGCGCCGCACATCGCCATCGACCCGAATCATTGGTGGTAGCCCAGCGGACAGATGCAAGTCTGACGCTTTGTTTTTTACCGAAAAGGCCAATAATTCTGCGATATCCATGCTTTTTCCTTAAGTATCAGACAAGGTTCGGGAGGCAAATTTTAGGCAGCTGTTTGGCCGCCAAGCGCTAAGAGTATACGCTGGCGAACTGCGGAACAAATCCATCGTTGACGCGAAATTGTAGCGATCATTTTTCGTGTTCGAGGCAGCTGCTCGATTAAGCTTGGCGGCCACTAGGCTTGCTAAAAATTATCTAATGTCGGATATCGCGCAAAACTTGATGAGAATTTTGGCGCAGATTGACGCCGCCGTACCGGCTCAAAAAAGCGCAGCGCAAATTAGTGCTGAGCCGCGCTTGGTCGCGGTAAGTAAAAAGATGCCAGCCGCCGCCGTGCGGACTTGCTACGACGCAGGCCAGCGCATCTTTGGCGAAAACTACGTCCAGGAAGCACTGGAAAAGCAGGAATTGCTGGCTGATTTGCCTATTGAATGGCATTTGATTGGGCCATTGCAGTCCAATAAGTGCGTTCAAGTCGCCGCGCATTTCTCCTGGCTGCAGAGCCTAGATCGCGCTAAATTGATTCCGCTGTTAGCGCGTGCACGCAGCTCACTACAGCCACCCTTAAATGTGTTGATCCAAGTCAATATCGACGATGAATCGACGAAATCGGGTTGTGCGCCCACTGAAATGCCGGTGTTGGCCGAATTGGTTGCGGCAGAGCCAACACTGTGTTTGCGTGGGCTGATGGTGATCGGGCGGCCCGATGCCGCTGAAGCAACTTTTGCCGCGATGGCGCGCCTGTACTCGCAATTGCACACACAACTTTCTGGCCACTCAAACGTGCAGATCGACACCTTATCTATGGGGATGAGCGGCGATTTCCCCCTGGCGCTTGCGCATGGTGCGAATTTGGTGCGAGTAGGCTCGGCAATTTTTGGCGCACGCTAGCCGCTAACGATTTTTTGATAGGCGCGTACTGCGCTATCCAGCCCAACATAGAGCGCATCATTGAAAAGCGCATGGCCAATGGAGACTTCACAAATGCCAGGAGCGGCGAGTAGCAGCGCCGCAAGGTTGCTTTGACTTAAATCATGCCCTGCATTGACGCCCAGGCCCAAAGCGCAAGCGACTGAGCTCGTCCGTGTACACCGAGCGAGCGCGTTCTGTGCGTTTCCCGCATCGTAAGCGTGCGCATAGGGGCCGGTGTATATTTCAATTCGCTCGGCTCCAAGATCGCGAGCGACGCGTAGGTCCGCTTCATCGATATCGTCATCAACAAACAGACTAACGCGGGCACCGAGCGCCCGAATGCGCGCGATCATAGGCGCGAGTCGAACCGCGTTTTCAATGACACGCCAACCGTGATCGGAGGTGACCTGCGCATCACCATCGGGAACCAGCGTGACTTGCTCAGGGCGTGTTTGCTCGATGATGCTCAGTAAACCTGGGTATTGCGCATTGGTGCGCGCAAATGGGTTGCCTTCGATATTGAACTCGCGCCCAAGAAACTCTGCTGAGTCGAGTAACGCGCGCACCGAGATGCAATCGGTAGGGTGAATGTGGCGCAAATCTGGGCGCGGGTGCACCGTAATTCCGTCGCAGCCAGCGCGCAAAGCGGTTTTTGCCGCATGTTCGACATCCGGCAAATGCCCGCACCGGGAATTTCGCAATACCGCTACTTTATTTACGTTAACGCTTAGTAATGTCATTTCGGTAAAGCCTGCAGATTTACAAATTATTTTAGCGCAAACCAAATAGCCGCTTGTCACGGCTTCGTCTTTTGTACTAACCTTTGCATTCGGATTTTTACTCTAATGCACGATCAAGCGAAGGACAAGCAATGACAGCTTCAGGAATGGCCGCCACGGGTATGGGCATGATGGATATCTTAAAACACGCAGGCATGGTGGGCTGGCTGACGTTCGCCGTTGTTGCGATTATGGGTTTGGCTACGCTTTATTACATTATCCGTAACACCATCAAAAACATGGCAGTGCGTAGTAACGCAGATAATGTCGTGACGCAATTTTGGGCGACTACGAACCCGCAGGAAGCAATTCGCGCAATGGAAAGTTTTCCTGCAAACGAGCCATTCTCGAAAATCGCGCTGGAATGCGCGCAAGCTGCGGCGCACCACGCCAAGAGCGAGGGCAACCGTTTAGTGGAAGCGTTGAATCGCTCCGAATTTATTGATCGCAGTTTGCGCCAAGCCGTAACCCGTGAAAGCGGCAAGCTTGAAGAAGGTTTGACTTTGCTTGCAACCGTGGGTTCTACCGCACCGTTCGTCGGTTTGTTCGGTACCGTTTGGGGTATTTACAACGCATTGATCCAAATTGGTGCGACCGGTAATGCATCCCTCGAAAACGTTGCTGGCCCTGTCGGTGAAGCGTTGATCATGACCTGTATCGGTCTTGCAGTTGCTATTCCTGCGGTGCTTGCATACAACTTCTTTGTGCGTGCTAACCGCGTCACCTTAGGCCGGTTCGATGAATTTGCGCACGATTTGCATGACTATTTCGCAACCGGTTCGCGTGTAGGCGGTCAGGCGAGCGTTGGTGGTCGTGTTCCTAGCGCGCCTAAACTTGCAGCACCAATGAAGTAAACTGCTCTAGTTGTCTAGAACTGCAAAGCGCGCCCTAGTGGCGCGTTTTGTTTTTATGGCTTTGATTCTGCTAAAGGCTCGCAAATATGTCGGCTCAAACTACTGCTAACGTTGTTTTAGACTCACTCGATGGCAACTCGCAAAAGCTTGACGGTGGCGCGATGTTTGGTAATGCGCCGCGCGCAATGTGGGAAAAATGGCTTGCACCCGAGTCTGACAATCGTGTGCCGCTGGCATGCCGCTGCTTGTTGGCGCGTGGTCTGAACGGCAAGACCGTGCTGTTTGAAACAGGCATTGGTGCGTTTTTTGAGCCGAAAATGCGCGAGCGTTTCGGTGTGGTAGAGGCGAACCATTGCTTATTGGATTCGCTCGCCACTTTGGGCTTAACCGATGCGGATATCGACGTCGTCGTACTCAGCCATTTGCACTTTGATCATGCTGGCGGGTTGCTGGCGGCTTGGCAAGAAGGATCGCCTGCGCGATTGCTGTTTCCGAACGCGACATTTGTAATTTCGCTTGGTTGTTGGCAACGCGCGCTGGCACCGCATGCGCGTGATCGTGCCTCATTTATTGCTGAGCTGCAGCCGTTGCTGGAACAATCTGGAAGGCTGGAATTGGTGACTGGCGAACATAGCCAAGCATTAGGCGAATCGGTACGTTTTCATTACAGCGACGGCCACACACCTGGGTTGATGCTCGCGGAAATTTGTGGCAAAAACA
>JAYVAQ010000127.1:0-5280 GCA_043750875.1 Rhodanobacteraceae bacterium | reverse complement strand
GATCTTTCACTACTCGCCAACGCCAATCGCCTGCTATTTTCAATTGCCCTGAAACCCATGCAAGGCAGCCGTTTTCAACCAACTGGTTTTCCAGGCTTGGGCGCTGCCGCATTTCAAACGCCCAACGGACAATCTCTACTGGTGGAGAGCGCGCAAAGCATGGCGAATCGTTTGGAACTGACCGTTTGGGACGAGGCAAAGCAAGATATCAAAGAGGAACTTACTGGGTTGTCGCATGTGCGGGTAGAACGCAAAGGTGCTTTTTTGACCGACACCATTTTGGAAGCGCACCGTTTGAATAGCCCCTATTTGCTTGAAGGCAAAGACGATAGCTTTATTAAATTACTAAAAGCTGACCTTGGAACGCTGGAAGTTGGCCCGATTGATCGCCGCAAGTTGGCCGATACCTTGCTGAAATACGATATTGGCTCTTTGCTACATGGCTTGTTTTTAGCGAAGAAAGATCTATCTGGCGGCCGCCTGCGAATCGCACGAGCAATGAGCGCATTTATCGAAGCCGATGGCGTGCGTGTTGCCGCATCGGGCGGCGTTAAAAACGACCACGTTAATCCTTCAGGCGACACAAAGGCTGGCTACGGAAACGTGCCATTTGCGCGCGACGAATACTCGGCTGAGAAAATTACGCTTTATGTAAGCGTAGATCTTGGCCAAATTCGTGGTTATGGATTGTCTAAGGAAGCGGAGCGTCTATTAATTTTGCTTGCGCTTTATAAACTTCGTGTTTTGGTAGATGGATCTTTGCGCTTGCGCACTGCCTGTGATTTCACCGCTTCCACCGCTGAGATCAATGCAAGCTCACCATCGGGATTCACCCTGCCAAAATTAGTTGAACTTTTAGCCGATCTAAAGCCAGCGATCGCAGTATGCACAACGATGAAAGTCCAAGTCGTTAGCTATAACGATGAGCTCAAAAAGGGGAAAGAAGCCAAACCAGATGCCGAAGATGCAACCGAGGGCGACGACGCAACAAGCGAAGCCGAGTAACCCATGCCCACCCTAGAACTGCGTTTTCCCGCGGGGCATTTTCATGCCACGCCTTCGTGGGGGCATCATGTCAATGAGGGCTTGATTGAATGGCCGCCCTCGCCCTGGCGCTTGCTGCGCGCGCTGATTGCAACGGGTTACACCAAACGCCATTGGCAAGATCCAAACCCACCACCCGTTGCGGTTAGCCTGCTGCACAAACTTGCCAGCGTGTTACCTAGTTATGCGCTGCCCGCAGCCAGTGGCTCGCACACCCGCCACTACATGCCGCAAGGCAGCATCGACAAAGACCGTGGCGTCGAAAACACAGCGCTGGTGTTTGATGCCTTTGCCCACAGCGTGCGCGAAGCCATGTTGGTGCATTGGGCCGTCGATTTAACGGTTGATGAGCGCGAAACGCTGAGCGATTTGGCGGCGCATTTGAGCTACCTAGGGCGCGCTGAGAGTTGGACCGATGCGCGTTTGTTGCCTGACGACGCGCCACTTCCGCAGTTGAATTGTGTGCCGTGCGAACCGGATAGCTTTAGTAAGCGTGGGTTTGAACAAGTGTCACTACTTGCAGCGACAACTGAACCTGCTTTCCAAACTTGGCGTGGCACCGCAACCGCTGAAGCTTTTAACGCCAGTGGTGTTGATGCAACACAAAAAAAGTTGTCGGTCGGGGACAAAAAGAAACTGGACGCTGCCACTGAGCCATTTCCCAAAAGCCTGATCGACGCGCTACAAAGCACGACCAGTTTTTGGCGCAAACACGGCTGGAGCCAACCGCCCGGCGCACGCAAAGTGTTGTATTGGCGACCTACACATGCGATTCAAGTTGCGCCCGCCGTTTTGCCACGTCCAAACACGCACGCACTAGCGCCGGTTCAAGCGATGCTGCTTGCGCTAGCCACAAGCACCAACAACAAGCATGCACTGCCAAATCGCGCGCACACCTTGAACGAATGCGAAAAACTTCATGGCGGTTTGACTCAAAAAACCTCACAAGTGTCGAGCACGCTATCTGGCACTGATGCTGACGGTCGTCCGCTGGTTGGCAAGCATGATCATGCTTACATTTGGGCACTGGCTTTAGACCGAAATGACCGCATCGATCATTTGCTGGTCTTCGCAAAGTCTGGACTTACAAATTCAGATCAGCAGGCCGTTTCCGCCGTGCGACACATCTATGCAAAGAACCAGGCGGCCATGCGATTGGCTGTTGCTGCCGCCGGTAAACTCAGTGTTCTCGCAGAACAAATTCCTAAGTTGCAGCAATTTGTTGGCCCCGCTCAGCGCTGGCTAAGCACCACGCCGTTTGTGCCGCCGCGCTATCTCAAGAAAAATGGCACAAATACTTTGGAAGGTCAGATTAGAAGCGAACTGGCTGCACGTGATATTTCTACAGCGGTTGCGGTGCGCATCATCGCTGTTAACTCGGACGACCCGTACGCCGACGAAGCACGGCAACAACGACATTTCAAACGCATACGTCGTAAATTGGCGCCAAAACAGGATGCGGCATTTACTGTTGAATTGACCTTTGACGAGCCTGTAGCTGGCCCAATTGCACTCGGCTATGCCAGCCATTTTGGCTTGGGCCTTTTTGTGGCTAAGCCCGATCCTAGCTAACGTGATCTAGACCTGCATCAAAGCCAAACTCAGCCCCTCACCCCAACCCTCTTCCCGCGCTAACACTATGATTAAATTGATAAATTACGGCGTGGGGAGGGAGTCGTTTGAGGCGGCAAATACGGTATTGTGCGCACCTAATCCACCATCCCATCCCTCAACCCAATGGCCACTGCCGCCTTGTTTTGCATCTCATCAAAGCCGAACCAGCGCATGTGTTTGCTACTAACGATGCGCATGAGTGACTCGGCGGCAGCGAGGTGAAGTGCGTCATAGGCGCGCAGTTGGTAGCGTTCGCAAAGGCCAGCGGCGCGCTGGATTTGCGCGTCGTCAATTTGGATGACGTTGGTTTCTGCCCAAACGAGATCCACTGCGTCCCGCAACGCATGGGCGTCTTGCCCAGGGCGTCGAAGCAATGTGCGGCTCATGCCCGAGCGCATTTCGATGTAGCCAATCTGGTGGCAATACCGCTTGTCTATGTTTGCCAGCTGCGCCATAAGTTTTGCCGCACCGGGTTCATTCAACGCCAAGCGAATCAGCGCCGAAGACTCAATATAAGCAATCAAAACCGTTCGCCTCGATCTTCCAACAACTGCTCACTAGGCGACAAGCCGCTGTACTGGATCTCTAGTGGCTTCAATTTCGTCACATCAAAGCGCTTCGCTGGGCCGTATATCTTTTCCAGCTTGGCCTTCGCTTCTTCCCAAGTTAGTTCGTCCACCGCTTTCTCAGCGGGCGGGCACAGATCCACTATTAATTCGCCGTGGTTGGTCAGCGTAATGCGCTCGCCTTTTTGCACACGCTTTAATACAGCCGACAAATTCGCTTTGAATTCGCGGATGCCCATCGTTGGGTATGCGGGGATGATTGGCATTTGTGGCCTCAATCGATGAAATAAGGGCACATTTTAGCGGAATGGACGCCGCAAACACAATTGAAGTTGCCAAGGTGCTTCCATGAACCAACTAAGCCTGCCGTTAAATTTCCCCGAAATTAGCCACGACCAGCCGCTGCTGCCGGTGCGCATGGTCAACGAATTTGTGTATTGCGCGCGGCTGGCGTATCTGGAATGGGTGCAGGGCGAATGGCGGGAAAGCGTGGATACAGTGCAAGGCACGCATGCGCATCGGAGGGTAGATCAGGCGCACGGGAATTTGCCGGTGCTTGATCCGCAGACCGGCTTGGAAGTGCCGGAAAAAATCTTGCACGCGCGTTCGGTGGAGCTTTCCAGCGCGCGTTTGGGGCTGATTGGCAAGCTGGATGTGGTGCAGGTGGACGGCGACATCGCTACGCCAATTGATTACAAAAAAGGCCGTAGACGCCACGCTACTGCGGAATTGCTGGCGCCTGAGCGGGTGCAGCTGGCAGCGCAGTCGATGCTGCTGGCCGAGCATGGCTTTACTTCAACTGAGGGCTTTCTGTACTACACGCAAAGCCAGGAAAAATTTCGTGTAGTTTTTGATGATGCGCTAATCGAACAAACCCGTTCTGCCATCCACGGCCTGCGCGCGATGGCGGCGGGCGGCAAAATACCGCCGCCATTGGAAAATTCGCCCAAATGCCCGAAGTGTTCTTTGCTGCATTTGTGCATGCCCAATGAGGTGAACTTGCTGAGCCGGGGCGCGGAGCCGATGCGCCCGCTCGGCATTCCAGCGGATGAAACCCTGCCGCTGATCGTGCAGGCGCAGTACGCCTATGTACGCAAAACTGGCGATATGCTGGAAGTTGAAATTGATCAAAAAGTGGTCAAGCAGGCGCGTCTGGGCGAGATGAGTCAACTGGTGCTAATGGGCAATGTTTCAATTTCAACGCCAGCTTTGCACGAGCTAATGACTCGCAATATTCCGGTGACTTGGGCCACCTTTGGCGGCTGGTTTTACGGCCACACCATCGGCCACGGGCATAAAAATGTCGAGCTACGCACCGCGCAGTACAAAGCCAGTTTTGATGAGCGCATGTGTTTGGCGATTGCGCGCGGCTTGGTGGTAGCGAAAATCGCGAATGGCCGCACCTTTATGCGGCGCAACTATAAAGGCGATGCTGAGGCAGGTGAAAACGTGATCGCGATGCTCAAGCGCGACCAGGAAAACGCCAAGCGCGCGGAAAATTTGGAGTCCCTTTTGGGCTTTGAAGGCAGCGCTGCGGCACGTTATTTTGGCGAATTTCGCGAGCTGATTCGCCCGCCTGGGGACGGAGTGACCGACGCGTTTGACTTCGTGCATCGCAACCGCCGGCCACCACCGGATCCAGTCAATGCGATGCTGAGCTTTGCCTACTCTTTGTTGATGCGCACCATTGCGGTCAGCTTAGGCGCGGTTGGCTTTGATGCGTTTCGCGGCTTTTATCACCAGCCCCGCTATGGCCGCATGGCGCTGGCCTTGGATGTGATGGAGCCATTTCGGCCAATTTTGGCCGATTCAGTGGTGATTTCCGTGATCAACACTGGCGAGATTAAAGCCAGCGACTTCGAGCGCGCGGGCAATGTCTGTGCGCTCAAAGATGACGGTCGAAAACGTTTTTTGATCGCTTTTGAGCGGCGCTTGAGCACCGAAATTGTGCACCCGCTGTTTGGCTACAAATTGAGCTACCGGCGCTTGATTGAGTTGCAATGCCGCTTACTTGGCCGCTATTTGCTGGGCGAAATTCCGGAATATCCAAATTTTG
>JAYVAQ010000126.1:0-5899 GCA_043750875.1 Rhodanobacteraceae bacterium | reverse complement strand
CAAAGACATTGATGCCCTGCTACCGCAGAATTTTGTGCCGGATGAGACGCGTTAGCAGATTCGCTGCGTTTTTTGGGGTGGGGCTGGGCGGAGGCTTACCCTATTTTGCCCAAAAACCAGGAAAAACCAGTCGTCGAATGTTTAAAAGAGATTTCATACCAAGCAATTATCGCTGAGTATGCTAGCCCTTCAATGGTTGGCATGATTACCCAAGTCAGACTTGGTGAGGGATAAGTCTGATACTGATAGAATCCTCCGAACAGATCAAACGTCCAGTAAAATAAGGAAAAGATCAGAGCAATTGCTAGAATCAGTCCGTGTCGTTGAAAAAAAATATTCCTGAAACTAAAAAAAAGCATCCCCAGCGCAAATTGATCGATTCTGCCTAGTATAGTCCAGTATGCAAAAGTTTGAACTTCCCCTCGCACAGAATAGACGCCATAGCGAGTTAAAATTGCTAAAATTACAATCATTATAGGCAAAAATTTTGAATGGCGGAACATCCAAAAAAGAACCGGCAGCGTCAAATAATATTGAAATTCTACGGTAATAGACCAACCGCCATTAGGAAGCGTAGGTAAAACAGCCACTTTAATTATTTCATAAACGTAAACTTTTATATTTTCGCTATTTACGTATTTCTGTATTCCAACAAGAAAAATAACGAGAAATAATAATGGAAGCAGACGCAATGCACGATTCCAGAAAAAAGCAGGGTAGTTTATGAATTTTCCATCTAAAAGTTTAGCGAATAAATAACCGCTAAGTGTCATAAATAACGCGACACCCGTGTGGCCTTCGTCCAGTAACGCAAGTGGAAAAAAATTCGGCACATATTCAAACGGGACGGGATATCCATTAGAATAATGGCTAAAGTGCCAAGCAAAAACCATAAATGCTGCAATCGCACAGACATGGGTCTAGTGCAACAAAATGTGCACCAGAGGATGACTTCATTTTAAATATATCCTGAGCGAATTTTCATAAAATGCCCTTTAAGTTCAAGCAACTCAATCCTTAAGCGCATAAATTCCAGGCAAATTGCGCCCAAGCTCGCGATAGTCCATACCAAAGCCAAAAACATATCGATCTGGCACTTCCAGGCCAATATAGTCGGCCTTTAAACCCGGCACGCGTCGATCATGGCGCTTAATCGTGAGCACCGCGATTTTGACTTCGCGAGCGCCTTCGTCAAAACAATAGCGCCGCAATTCTTCTAGGGTATAACCCTCATCCAAAATATCGTCGACCAAAATCACGATACGGTTTTTCAGCTTGCAGCGTGGCTTGGCGATCCAATGCAGGCTGCCGCCTTCGATCGCGCCGCGATAGCGTGTGGCGTGCGCGTAATCGAAAATCAGATCCAGATTGATCCTGGGCGCTAAGCAGCCGCCAATCAGCAAGCCACCGGTTAAAATCGTCATGTAAATCGGGCGTTCCCCGGCTAAATCGGCGGTGATCTCGGCAGCCATGCGCGTCATTGCCGCATCAATCGCGGGCCAGTCAAAAATAAGCTCGCGATCGCTGGGAATCGTGATGCCTTGATCGCTCATGCTTTTTCCAAATTTTGCGTAGGCGCCAAAGGTAGCACCGGATTCAAAAGTTTTGCTAAGTGCTGTTGCATGGCTGCAAATTTTGCGCCCTCGATCATGCGTTTTGCACGCGCAACACGACTGCCTTGCAGGGTTTTCACTAATGCACGTTTCGCTGGTTTGCCGATCACCGCTTGCGTCATGACCTCCATCGTTGCTTGCGCGGAACAAACGAGAATCAAATCGCAGCCCGCTTGGTAGTGCCGCACAACGCGATCTTTTAGCGTGCCTACGTTCGCGCCGCCTGCCATACCGACATCGTCAGAAAAAATGACGCCGCTAAATTCCAGCTGCTCGCGTAACAATGTTTTCAGCCAATGCTTTGAATAGCCTGCTGCCTCAACATCAATTTTTGGGTAACTGACGTGTGCAGTCATAATCGCCTTGGCCCCGGCCAAAATGCCCGCCGCAAAAGGTAATAAGTCTGCAGCAATAATTTCTGGCGCAGAGCGATCATCAATCGCTAAGTCAAAATGCGAGTCGGCTTTGACGGTGCCATGCCCGGGAAAATGCTTCAACGTCGCGGCCATGCCTTGGGTTTGCAATGTTGCTGCGTAAAGCATGGTGAGCTCCGCACAAACCTCCGGTTTTTCCGAAAAGGCGCGATCAGCAATCGCCAAATTACCGCGCTTAAGATCGGCCACTGGCGCAAAACTTAGATCAATCCCGGTACTTAAAATATCGATGGCCATCAGCGTCGCGTGCAACACGCACGCGCGCCGCGCCGCACCCGGTTTACGCGCGTACAAATCGCCTATGTGTGCCAGTGCCGGCAAATCTACAAAGCCTTCGCGAAAACGCTGTACCCGGCCACCTTCTTGATCAACACAAATAATCAAATTTTTGCGTACCGCGCGAATTGTGGATACCAATTCAGTGACTTGCGCGCGACTTTCAAAATTGCGGGTAAATAAAATCACGCCAGCAACGTCTTTGCGCGCTAACCACTCTGCTTCATTGGGCAGCAAATGCGGGCCCGCAAGTCCAATCACTAAACTCATATTGCGCTCCTTTAACTGGTCTGCCGTGTCGCTGGCGCGAGACTTGTCTGCCGTGTCGCTGGCGCGGGACTTGTCTGCCGTGTCGCTGGTGCGAGACTTGTAGCCTCTTGCCAACGGCAAAACGGCTCAGTGACAAGATTCGAGTTGTAATAGCGCGCATCGTCGGTAACTTCTAACCCAAGCCACGCGGGCCGCGCAAATTCTTGATCCACTGATTTCAGCTCAATTTCAGCGACGATCAAACCAAGGTTTTCGCCGTCAAATTCATCGATCTCAAAGGTTAACTCAGCGCCTTTTAGATCCGTATGGCGTACGTAGTGACGCGTTTTAATGATCGCTGCACCTTCCGAAAAATTGCGCAAAAGCGTTTCGGCATCGCTAATTGGCACAGGATACTCAAACTCCTGGCGCATGACGCCCAATTCGCGGCTTTTGATATTCAAAAAAGCCGAACTTTCAGCGACGCGCACGCGCATGGAACAATGCGTACCACCCAAATAACCTTGCGCCATTTGCACTGACCTATCCACAAGAGCACGCCAATCGTCATTGGCAACTAAAAATTTGCGTTCAATCTCAATGCCCATTATTCACGCTCAAACAGTGCCATCGACTCGACGTGGCTGGTGTGCGTAAACATATCCATAATGCCAGCGGCTTTAAGTTTGAACCCATGCGTGTGCACCAGAATTTCGGTATCGCGCGCCAACGTCGCTGGGTTACAAGAAACATAAACCACGCGCTGCACGCTGGCACCCGGCAAATACTTTAAAACGCCTTCCGCACCTGCACGCGGTGGATCCAGCAAGACCTTGTCGTAGTTTGCGCGCGCCCAATTGCTCTCGGTTTGGTCCAAAAATAAATCCGCCACGGCGTAGTCAACGTTATCGAGCAGGCCATGCGCCTGGGCGTTTTCACGCGCCCGAGCCACCAAACCGGCGTCACCTTCAACACCGGTGACCAAGGCCCCTGAGCGCGCGAGCGGCAACGTGAAATTTCCCAAGCCACAAAATAAATCGAGTACGCGCTCGCCCTTGCTAGGCGCTAACAAGCTCAGCGCTTGCTGCACCATTTTTCTGTTGAGGCCAAAGTTGACCTGGGTAAAATCAAGCGGTTTGTAGTTAACGCGCACGTCAAACTCGGGCAAGGTGTAGTGCAATCCGGCGCTCGCGTCATTCAAAGGATAGATGCTGTCGTTACCTTTGGGTTGCAGCCACATTTGAAAATTGTGTAGCCCGCCAAACACCACTAGCTTTTCTACATCAGCGGCGGTAAGCGGGCTTAAGTTGCGAAACACCAGCGCCGCAGATTCCTCTGCAACCGCGACTTCGATCTGCGCGATTTGGCGGCGCACACTCAAGCTTTCAACCAAGCGTGCTAAATCCGCTATGCGATCGCCAATTTTCGGATGTAAGGTTTCGCAGCGGCGCAAGTCCGCGACGAAGCGTCCGTCGAGCTCACGAAAACCGACTAGCACTTTGCCTTTTTTGGCGACGTCTTTAACGCTTAAACGCGCCTTCCGGCGGTAGCCAAACTCGGCATCGAACAGCGGTGCGAGCACGCGTTCGGGTTCAGTCCGCCCGATTTTCTTAAGGTCTTGCAGCAGCATGTTTTGCTTGAACGCAAGTTGCCCGGCCTGCGAAAAATGTTGCAGGCTACAGCCCGCGCAGCCACCGAAATGCTCGCATTTTGGCTGCACGCGTTCTGGACTGGCGCGCAAAATTTCAGTTGCCACGCCATGATCAAAGCTTTTTCCATGGTGCAGGTGCTCGCCACGTACCCGCTCGCCCGGCAACGCGCCACCAATAAACGCGACTTTATCGTTCAAGCGCCCTACACCACGCGCATCGTGGCTTAGGTCATCTATGTCTATTTCAAACGCAGGCAAAGCAAATCCTTTAGGCACGGTCGTGCAAAAATTTAAGCGCTAGAGTATCGCCTAAGCCGGCGGCTTTAGTCGAAACTCAACTGCTTAGCGGAGTTACCCATTCAATGTCTAATAGCCCCATTCGACTGCTCGCGGTTGATGATGTCGCGATGAATTTAACGATGCTCAGCGAGTTGCTGGGCGCGGCTGGCTTTATCGTTGATACTGCTAGCACCGCTGGCGCCGGGTTCACGCTTGCATGTCAAAATCGCTATGCGCTGTTGTTATTTGATATCCAATTGCCAGATTTTAATGGCGACGTGCTATTGCAGAGGCTGCGGGCAAATTCTGCAGCGAATTCCAACGCTAGCCCAGCATTTGCATTGACTGGCGAGCTCAGTGCCGCGCTTGGCGCAAGACTGAAGCAATCCGGGTTTGCGCAAGTATTTGCCAAGCCTTGGTCAGCCGAAGCCATTATTTCTGCGGTACAGCAAGCGACGGGGGCAAGCGCCGTAGTACCGGTGGCGCTGGCAAACAGCGAGTTGGGCGCTGCGTTATTTGATCGTAGCCAAGCGCTTAAAACCACTGGCGGCGATGAAAAGCTCATGTTGAAGCTGCGCGCGATGTTGGTGACGGAGCTGAAAAACAAAGGCGCGGCATTACGGATCGCGTTTGAACAAAGCGATACGCCAAACTTAAACGAGCAGCGACACAAACTCGCAGGTGCAGCGGGTTTCACGGGTGCAACTCAGTTAGCTACGGCACTAGAGCGATTAAAAGCGCAGCCCAGTGACGCATCTCTTGCGTCGGTTGAAGCTGCGATGGCAGCGATAATTGCCGCGTCAAACTAGGCTTTTCTTGGAAACCACGGAATGAGCGGGCTAGTGGTACGCTGATAAATCCGGTAATCCTCGCCGCGTGAACGTAGCGATTGCGCTTCAACAAACGGAATGCCGGTTACCCAGCACAGCGTAACCAGCATCGTGATCGGCCCAATCAGCGCCCAGGCAGCACCGGCCGCGCCGATGGCAAAGCAGCAATAACTAAACCAATGTACCCATTCAAAGAAATAATTTGGGTGACGCGAATAACGCCAAAGGCCACTACGACAGGTTTTACCGCGATTTGCGGAGTTTTTGCGAAAGTTGGCTAACTGCGCGTCACTAATAGATTCGCCGCCAATACTAATCATCCATACCGCAGTGCCGGCGAAAATCCAGGGCGTAAAGCCAGCGCTTGGATTCTGTGCGGCAATGTGAAAAGGCACGGAAAACAGCAGCACCAACAACACTTGCCCCTGGAAAAACAGGAAAAACTTCAATTGCGAACCTTGCCAATGTTTGCGTAAAAACGCATAACGGCCGTCTTCTGGCTCGCTCAACACACGTGCAAGCAGATGGCTGGCGAGGCGAAAACCCCAAATCGCGCCAAGTAAGGCA
>JAYVAQ010000125.1:0-5867 GCA_043750875.1 Rhodanobacteraceae bacterium | reverse complement strand
TGCGCGGCTCACCAACAGTCGTCAGCAGCGCAGGCGGCACGCAAATCGAGCGCAGCATAGAACAGCCATTCGGCGCGCCTTATGACGGCATTTATCGTGATGGCCCTGGGTTTACTGGGCATTCGACGGATGCGGCGAGTGGCCTAACGTATATGCAGCAGCGCTATTACGACCCGGTAGCGATGCGGTTTTTGAGTGTGGATCCCGTCGAAGCAAATTCTGGTAACCAACGGCATTAACGGCTGATTCGCGCGCTCTGGGTTTTTACGCAGCTGGGGCGTTTGATTTCTTTTCGCGCAGGGCGATCCTTATGTGCGCCGCAATTCAATTCGCACGGCAGCTCGAATACCACCAGTGCGCGTTGGGAAGACTTCAGCAAATTCAAAGGTCAAAAAAAAATTAAATTAACCCCGTTTGGCTTTTGCTAACGTAGCGACTTGAGCTCAAACGGAAAAACCACTATGAAATCGCTCGCCACGCTGTTCGCTTTTGCTTTGACGCTCCAATGTATCTGTACTTCGCTGGTGTTCGCGCAAGAAAGCGCCGTGCAAATTTGGACGCCAGAAGTGGCGGGAGAGCGGCCAATTCGCCTGAGCAGCATGAGTATTCAAGCGAAGACTTACGGGTTTTTAGCCAGTACGCGCATTGAGCTGGAGTTTGAAAACCCAAACAATCGCGTCATGGAGGGCGAATTTGTATTTCCCTTGACGCCTGCGCAAACGGTTGCGGGCTATGCGCTGGAGGTCAACGGCGTGCTACGCGAGGGCGTGGTGGTGCCCAAACAAACGGCGCGCATTGCCTTCGAAGAAATAACGCGACGCGGCGTGGATCCAGGTTTGGCAGAGTTGACACGCGGCAATGTGTTTCGTACCCGCATTTATCCGATTCCCGCACGTGGCCGTAAACGCATTTCCGTCACTATTGAGCAGGCACTGCAACGAGTGAATGGCAAATGGCAATACCGACTGCCGGTACCGGTAACTGGCAAGTTAGATCGCTATTCCGTGCGCGTGGAAGCCGTGGGTGCACCGGCCGCCGCTGCGGGCTCGACGAGTACTTTGCAGCTCAGCGATGCCAAAATTGCGGAGCGCACCCAACTGAACGTGCAGCCGGAAGCCATGATTGCGCTGGACTTGCCCACCGAAGGTGCTAGCAGTGTTTATGCAACCGCAGCGCCAGATTTAAAGGATCCCTTTCAGTATGTTGTTGCGCAAATTGATGCGCCCAATTGGGCACCGGATCGTGGCGCCGCGCCAAAGTCGATTGCGGTCTATCTAGATGCTTCGCGTAGTGGCCTGCAGCGTGATCATCAGAAAGAAGCGCTATTTTTGCGCACGTTATTTGCAAACTACGGCGATGCCAAAATTCAATTGATCGCTTTTCGTGATCAGGCCGCACCTGCGCAAAACTTCCAGCTAAAAGCCGGTAACAGCGCCGAATTTTTTGCGGCGCTGAAAGCGATTGACTATGATGGCGGTACCGCACTGCAGTCGCTTAGTTTTAGTGAAGCCGCTGATTTGGCGATTGTACTGACCGATGGCAGCGCCACGTTCGAGCCATTTAAGATTCAAACGCATACCCCGCGCGCACGCAAATATGTGATCGGCGTGGCGACGGCGACACCGGACGCTGAGGGCATTGCGCGGTTGGCGGAACGACTAAACGCGAACTCATTGGATCTGAGCAGCCGCACCATCGCAGATGCGGTAAAGACCGCAGGCACCGCACGAATCGGAGTGCGCGCAAGCGCGCCTGCCGGGGCTTGCGTTGACGCAGTTGCGATCAGCAAAGTCGAAGCCGGGGCAGCAACGCTTGCAGCGCGATGTAAAGTCGGAACCAAGATCAACTTAAGCTGGAGCAATGGTGCGCAAACCGAAACGCGCAATATCACTACACCGTCGCGGGCAACCATAACGGCGGCATTGGCGGCACCGATCCAAAGACTTTGGGCCAGCACGCAAATCCGTAGCTTGAACTTGTCTGCAAGCCGTGGCACCGGCGATGTGCTGAGTCAAAAGACCCTAGCACTAGCCACGCAATTTAGTGTGGTAACGGCGCAAACATCTTTGCTAGTGCTCGAATCGATTGACGACTATTTGCGTTACGACGTGGCACCGATAGAGCCAGAGTTACGTGCAGAATTTGACGCAAGGCGTGTGGCAAAAATTAGCGGTGATGCTGTCATGCCGAATTTAGATGCCTTGATTGGTCAATGGCAGGAATTCAAAGCTAGGCACGCGACACCGCATCCGTGGCTTTCGGGAGTGTTGCCTGCCATGGCCGCGCGCAATGCAAATCAGTGGCGCGCAAGCAATAACTATGCACAACAAAAGCGCGCTGAGGCGATGTTCAGGCGCGCGCAGCTTTTGCAGGCACAGGGCGATAAGCCCAGCAATGAAGCCATCGCCCGCAAGCTGATGCAAGAATTGCTGGCAGCGGATGAAGCCTTTCTAAAATCTCTTTCCGTCGAGGAACGCCAAAGTTTGACGGACGAGCGTGCACAGGTGAAAGGGCGCGAGCAGGTGTACGATGTCGCGACAGTTGCTGTCTCAGAAGCCGCGAGCGCAGGCGCGTCGCCAAGCGAGGTAACGCCTTCAGCGCCGCCCCCGCCCAGGCCGGCGCTATCGCGATCAGAGCCGATGGAAGAGTCGGCGCCCGCGCCAATGCGCGATGAAAGTGAAATGGAATTAGATTCCATCGAGGTGACCGGCGCTAGGATCCGGCGGAGTGACATTGAAACCGACCAGCCCGCTACCCAAGCAAGCAATACCCAAGCCACGCTAGCACTCAAAGCCTACACACCGAACGCGCCTTACTTGGCGCGCATACGCGCCGCAAACAACCCCTATGCTGCTTATTTAAGCGAAGCCGACAGCGAGGGCAGTATTGGTTTCTACCTGGACTGCGCGGATTACTTTTACAGCGAACGCAATGACAAAACGCTGGCCTTGCGCGTGCTTTCCAATATCAGCGAAGTGCAGGTCGAAAACGTCGGCGCGATTCGCGTGCTGGCGGAAAAACTGCGTCAATGGCAGCAATGGGACTTTGCACTAGCGCAGTTTGAACTTGCACAGTCCTTACGCACGGAAGAGCCGCAGGGCTTTCGCGATTTCGCGTTAAGCCTTGCGCGTGCACCGATGCAGAGCGGTGGCGATGTGAAGCGCGCTTTGGAATTGCTGTGGTATGTCGCCAGCCACGAGTGGGACAGCCGCTTTGACTCAATCCAATTAACTTCCTTGCATGAATTCAATGATTTGCTGGCGCGCACTGCTAAGGCGCAACGCCCAGATTTAAAGAAACTTGGTGTACCAACAGCGCTTATTGGATCGGTGCCGGTAGGGTTGCGCGTGGTGATGGGATGGAATGCCAATGATGTCGATATCGATCTGTGGGTGCTGGACCCAGCCGGCGAATGGGCCTATTACGGCCAATCGCAAACCACTACTGGCGGTCAGATGAGCGATGATTTTACTGAAGGCTACGGCCCAGAAACATTCACCATTGCGCGGCCATTGCCGGGCACCTACACGGTTTATGCAAATTATTATGCCAATCACGAGCAAAAATTAGCCGCGCCGATCACCGTGTATTTAGAGTTCCAAACACCGTTTGGTCGAGGTGTTGCGAAAACGACTTCCACGGTACGACGGGTTGAAGATGATAAGGAAGTTATTGAGATTGGCCGCTTTACGGTGCAATAGCTTGCGGATTCACCACCCGCAAGCTGAAAGTCACCGGCCCATCGTTGACCAGCTCCACCTGCATATCTGCACCAAAGATCCCGGTCGCCACGCGTGGATACGCGTGGCGCGCCGCAACAACCAAGGCATCAAATAGGCGCTTACCTTCTTCGGGCACAGCGGCGGGCGTAAAACTTGGGCGCAAGCCAGAGTTGGTGTCTGCGGCCAGCGTGAACTGTGACACCAACAGCAAACCGCCATTGATGTCTTTCAAAGACAAGTTCATTTTGTCCGCATCATCGGCAAATACCCGATAGTTCAACAGCTTGTGCAACAATTTTGCCACCAGCGCATCGCTATCGCCGCGTTCAATCGCGACAAAGGCTAGCAAGCCGGTATCAATTTCGCCTACACACACCTCGCTTACTGTGACGCGTGCGCGTTTGACGCGTTGGATCAGTGCGATCATTCGGCACAATCCAAATAAGTGTGGTGATTAGATCTTTTTAATCCGAGCATGAAGAACCGTTCGCACTGAGCTTGTCGAAGTGCAGAGCATAACCCGCACTAACAGCGTCTTAGCTTATGACTGTAGGCATTCGAATAGGGTGCCCAAATTTTTCGTAACGGCTTCGTAAGCTCTGCTGCGGCTCTGCACTTCGACAAGCTCAGTGCGAACGGCTTTTGAAATCTGCCGTCGAAAAAATTGAAAGCATCGATTTGAATGATGCCGAACTAATTAGCGCGACGGCGCAAATAGTTCAGCAAGTCCATTCGCGTGATCAAACCTAAAAATTTGTCCTGCTGTTTGATGATCGCGACCTGGCCCAGATCAAAAATTGGCATCAGTTCACTGACCGGTGCAGTAACTTCGACGAAAGTAAGTTTGCTAACCATGGCGGTGGAAACCGGATCGCGAAAACGGCTTTGGTCACCGTAAACGTGCATCAAAATATCCGATTCATCTACGATGCCTACGATCTCGCTGTCGGTCATCACCGGCAATTGCGACACGTCATATAGCTTCATGCGTTGATACGCCACCGTTAGCGCGTCTTCCGGTTTCACTGTGACGGTATCGCGCTGCGCATAGGGGCGCACGATCAAATCGCGCAAATCGCCATACTCTTCGCGATCAAGGAAGCCGTTGTCTAGCATCCAATAATCGTTGTACATCTTCGACAAGTATTTATTGCCGGTATCGCAAACGAATGCCACAACTTTCTTAGGCGTCGTTTGTGCGCGGCAATAACGCAAGGCTGCCGCTATCACAGTGCCGGTGGACGAGCCGCCGAGCACGCCTTCTTTCATCAACAATTCGCGCCCGACGTGGAAGCTTTCTTTGTCGCCAATGGCATAGGCAACTCGAACGCGGGAAAAATCACCCACTGCGGTCAAGTAATCCCCGCCAATGCCTTCAACCGTCCAGCTGCCGCCTTGTTTGTCCAGCACGCCTTCGTTGACAAACTTGCTCAAGACCGAGCCTTGAGGATCGGCCAGCACCAAATCCACATGCGGTGCAGCGCGTCTGAAAAAACGTGTCAGCCCAGTCAAGGTGCCGCCGCTGCCCACGCCGAATACAATCGCGTCCATGTCGTGCTGCATTTGATTCCAAATTTCCGGGCCGGTGCCGAATTCGTGGGCGTAGGGGTTGCTGGGGTTGGCGAACTGATTGATGTAATAGCTATTCGGCGTCTGCTCGGCAATCGTGCGCGCCAAGTCTTGATAATATTCCGGGTGGCCTTTGCCAACATCCGAGCGGGTGAGCACCACTTCTGCGCCCATCGCTTTCAGATTAAAGATTTTTTCGCGGCTCATTTTGTCGGGGATGACCAAAATTAAGCGATAGCCTTTTTGTTGTGCCACCAATGCCAACGCTAAGCCGGTGTTGCCCGCCGTGCCTTCGACAATGGTGCCGCCGGGTTGCAGTTGGCCGCTGCGCTCCGCTTGTTCGATCATCGACAGGCCAATTCGATCTTTAATCGAACCGCCCGGGTTGATGTTTTCCATCTTTAAGTACAACTCGCACAGGCCGGTGTCCAGGCGTTGCGCTTTGAGCATCGGCGTGTTGCCAATGAGCTCTAAAACTGAGTTATGAATAGTCATTTCGTCACGCCAGCGTAAAAAATTGGCGCAACGGTGCCGAAACTGCCCGGCTTAAGCAAATTTGGGGGCGTTTGGACGGCT
>JAYVAQ010000124.1:0-3950 GCA_043750875.1 Rhodanobacteraceae bacterium | reverse complement strand
CGACGGTGCTCACTACCCCGCTTGCCAGTTGGTCAGATCGCATCGGGCGCAAGCCGCTGTTGGTGGCGGGTTGGCTCAGCTATGGTGCGCTGTATATGGCGTTTGCAATTGCGCCCAGCTCTATTGCGGCGCTGGTGATCATGTTTTGCGGCATCGGTTTGGTCAGTGCGATGACGGAAGGCGTGGAAAAGGCGCTCGTGGCCGACGTGCTAGATCCGGCGCAAAAAGGCAGTGCATTTGGCTGGTTCTATTTGGCGTCGGGCCTGCCGTTATTGCCTGCAAGCTGGCTATTTGGCGAGATTTGGGAGCGCGTTTCGCCCCTGGCTGCATTTGGCGCTAGCGCAATGTGCGCTGCATGTGCGGCGTTGTTAATGCTGTTTTGGGTGCCAATTGAGCGTAGTTTTGTAAGGTAGCGTCGCAATCCGCCAAAGGCGGATAAATTGCGAAGATGAAACGAAGTTTCTTCAAAGGCAAGTTAACATTGCCGCCTCCTAGTGCATGGCAGTTGAGGCATAAAATTGGACAGCCCTTTTTTCAACCGGCCAATCGTCAATCCGCCAATCGTCAACCGGCCAAATTCGCCTGCTGAGCCTGGGCTGACGGTTTTATTGCAATCCTGGCAGCATGGCGATGGCAAAGCGTTTGCGCAACTTTTTGAACGGGTTTATAGCCAACTGAAGCAAATCGCCTCGCAACGCTTACGCGAGGGCAGTGGCGACACTTTGTCGCCGACTGAGCTTTTGCATGAGGCGGTTTTGCGCGTTTTGGATGCGCCAATGGACTGGAAAAACCGGGCGCATTTTTTTGCCACGATGTCATTGCACATTCGTGCGACATTGGTTGATCACGCCCGCGCCCGACTTGCCGATAAACGCGGTGGCGGCGCGCTGCGCGTTACGCTCAGTCAGGCTGAAGTGGGCGAGGAGTCGGTGGTGACGGATTTATTGGCGCTGGATCAGTCGCTTAAAGCTTTAGAGGCGCTTGATCCGCGCGGTAGCGAGATTTTGCATCTTACTTATTTTGCTGGCTTAGATAGGCTACAAATCGTCGATATTCTGGGCGTGTCCCTTTCCACCATAGATCGCGAGCTGCGCTTTGCCCGCGCATGGCTAAGTCGTTCATTATCTGGCGTTTAGTTGTTCTGGCGCTGGCAAGCCCTAACGAGCCCTGCGGTAATTCTCCCGGGTGACGCATTTATTCGAAACCGTTGCGAAATAGCCCGCGCAGATCTGGACCATCGGTGGCGACATTATTTCCGGGCACTGGATCGGTAATTGCGGCGGAACTTTGCACGGACACCATCGCGCTTAGCGGGGTTTCTGGGGTGGCTGCGGGTGTCGCCGTCAAAATAATTTGCACACTGGAGCCGGGCGTTAGATCCACGAATTGATCTAACCGACTGTTGCCAGAAGCTTGGCATTGCGCGCCATTTTGGCCGCTGCAAACCCAGCTTACCGCACTGAACTCTGGCCCGAGCTGATCTTGTACGCGGGCAATTGCGACGCCGGCTGGGCCGGAGTTATTCACTCGAACGACATAATCTAGCGGCGCGCCACCAGTCACGAAGTTGGCATTATTAGTGATGCTAATGCTCAGATCCGCTGCGAACGTTGCGCTCGGGATCACGCTTACCATGGCCGATGCGGCGCTGCTACCGGCGACATTGCGCGCGCTAACCGAACAGCGATACAGCACACCGTTGCTCAAGCCAGCAACCAGCACTGGCGAACTAACGCCGGTGTTTTGCACGTTTCCAGGGTTGCAAAGTGCGGTGTAATCTAAATTCGGCGCACTGGTAGCAGCCGATTCGGTAAAGGCAATGCTGGCGATGGTGTTACCCGGCGTTGCGGTGCCGATAAGCGGTGCGGCAGGAACTACCGCTGCAATGGTGATGCTAAAGCTTTGCGTCGCTGCCACTCCAACACCATTATCAGCGCTGATCACGGCACTTAGTGCGTTTGTGGCAGCACTCGGTGTGCCGCTAATCTGTCCAGTCACGGAATTTAACGTCAAACCCGCTGGCAAGGCACCGCCCGTAAGTGAATAGCTTGGAACGGGTATGCCTGATGCAGCCACGGTATGGGTATAGACCACACCGAGTACGCCATTTGGCGGTGGTGCGCTAGTGAAAGCTGGTGCCACGCCGGGCGCAACGCTGGAACTTGGCGCTGAAAATACGCTGATGCCAAGTGCATTGACCGCGTTGACACGGCAAGTCACCGCAACACCATTGACTAAGCCGGTAACGCTAATGGGCGAGCTGGTGCCACTGTTGCTGAGCGCCCCGCAAACCACATTGTAAAGCGTAACTTCAGCGCCGCCGTTATTAACGTTCGGGGTAAAACTAACCGTTAGAGTTGCGTTCGATGCGGCTACGTTGCTGATGCTAGGCGCATCTGGCACCGTCGCTGGCGTGACGGAATTCGACGGAGCTGACGCTACACTGGTACCCACCGCGTTAGCAGCAGTAACGCTGCAAGTGACGGCCGCGCCGTTCGTAAGTCCAGTGACTATGATTGGCGAAGCCGTAGCGGTGGCGCTCTGTGCACCGCAGGTCGCGGTGTAATTGGTAATCGCCAGGCCGCCGGTGTTACTGGGCGCGGTAAATGCTACGGACACTTGCATATTGCCGCGTATCGCCGTGCCAATGACGGGTGCATCGGGCGCGCCGACAACAGCTAGGCTGTAAGCACGCATGCCGGTAAAACCGTTGGCATCAGTGGCGCGTATGGTGAAGTTATAACTGCCTGCAAGGCTAGGCGTGCCGTTCACTAAGCCCTGGCTGTTGAGTGAGATGCCGTTTGGTAGGTTGCCACTAAGCAGCGTGAATTGATGTGGCGCGACGCCACCGCTAGCAAGCAATTGCATAGCGCTGTAGGGCACCCCGACAACTCCGCCCGACAGTGCAGGTGTGATCGTGATCGTTGGTGCAGTGACGCTCTGGCCACCAGGCAACTGGGCGATGCTAGCGACGTGCGCCGCATCGCCGCTGTAGTTCGCCGTGATCGTTCGCAAACCGCTACTAGTGAAAGTGGTGGTGCACATCGCGATCCCAGAGTTGAGCGTGGCCGGTGTGCAGCCGGTGCTGCCGGGGCCAAGATTGAAGTTGACCGTGCCGGAGGCACTCGTTGGCGTGATCGTTGCGGTAAATGTCACTGCTTCACCCGCGATGCTGGGCGTGCCACTGCTGCTGATTGCGAGACTGGTTGGTGCTTTCGGCGTAACGGTGTTGGCAAACTCAGATGGTGCACTGACGCCGATCGCATTCATTGCAGTCACCCTGCAACTTTGCGCCACGCCATTAACAAGACTATTGATGGTGATCGGCGAGCTAAATCCGGTAACCATAACGCTACAAAGTGCGCTATACGACAAAATTGGACTGCCACCGTCATTCAAAGGCGGTAAGAAGCTGATGCTAACGCTGCCATTGCCGGCAGTCGCAACGCCGATGATGGGGGCATCCGGAACGGTCCATACCGTGTTGTCCGGGGCGCTGTAAACCGAAATGGGTATCGTCTGCGATTGACCCGACGCCGTTCCAATAATGCATGAGCACAGAATTAAAAAAACAGATCGAGTAATTGCGCGCATCAGTGGCTCCAGATTATTTAGGCCAAAGCAGGCCTTAATGGCGCTAGCGAATTTTCTGGGGCCAAACCGTCAAAACTGAGTGCAATTAAATTGGGTAAGCCCGGCCTTGGCGCAAACGCGCCATTAAAACCAAAATCTTTGGCGCAAACGCGCCATTAAAAACAAAATATAGGGTGCTTTGAAATAATCACTTCGCGGCCCATGTCCCATCGCTGTCGGAAGTTGCGTATCCAGCTTTGAACAACCCGTTCAAAGGAGTTGATATGTCCCGATTCGCCGTACTTATAAGTTCCCTCATCGCATTTTCGCCGCCGGGTTTTGCCCAGGTGCGTTTTAGTGGTGACGGTGGACTTAGT
>JAYVAQ010000123.1:0-2664 GCA_043750875.1 Rhodanobacteraceae bacterium | reverse complement strand
AAAAGAACTGGACTTTGTTGTCGATGATGGCCCGAGCTGGACCGCAGGCGGGCACTACACCGCTGAGTTAGATTTAAGCGCCGAAACACTCACCTTGTTGCCGCTCGCTGGCGCGGATCAAGTCATTAAGCTGGAAACGTTGAACGCACCAAGTGATTTGACGCCTGGCGTTTATATGCTTAATGCCAGTGACACCGGATTCAGCCTGATCAGTACACACCCTGAGGGCGTTATTGCTAATGCCTACGAAAGCCGTCAAGTTGTCGCAAATGGCAACAACAGTGCAACGGCCTTGAGCCTCGGTGCGCACGCGCTGGCGCTACTTAGCGATGCAAATGTCGGCGCGATTTATATTCACTAGCACCCGCTGATTCGCCTGATTGAAATGATAAATCGTAACAACTGCAGCGGAATTTGCGGCGATGATGCCGCGCCGCTGCGGGGTTTTTCCAACTAGCGAAATAAATTTTTTAGGACTTAACCCCATTTGCCAAGCCGGTGCGTTTGTACCCTTGAAGCTGCTCAATCGAGTGGTCTGATCAAAGGAAAACAAATGAACGTCAAAACACTTAGCGCCGCCCTTGCCTTGATTGCAACCGGAGTCGTGCAAGCCGGAACCGTCGTTGATATTGAAGTGCTGTCGCGCCCTGGCTATCGCTCGGCGCCACTTCCTACTTACTGGTTCCAAGGTCAGAACTATGTAGAAGCGCGTCAAAACCAAGAATTTCGCGTGCGGTTGACCAATAAGAGTGCAGAACGTGTTTTAGCGGTGCTGAGCGTTGACGGGGTAAACGCAATTTCCGGCCAGACTGCGGGCTTAAATCAAGCAGGCTATGTACTTGCACCATATCAGACCCTAGACGTCGATGGCTGGCGCAAATCAAACGCGCAGACCGCAGCGTTTTATTTCACGCATATTTCTGATTCCTATGCGGCGCGCACGGGCCGCCCAGATAACGTTGGCGTGATTGGTGCCGCAGTATTTCGTGAAATGCGTTATCAATACGAGTACCCCCAGTACCAAGAATATGATGAGTATTCACGCAATGATCGCGACTCGCGTGAAAAGTCAACAGGTGCTGTAGCGCCCGCCCCTGGACGCGCACCGGCTGCGGGTGAACTGGCACGTTCTGAGAGCAAATCATACGATCAGCCGGACACGGCCGGGGCACCGATGGGCACTGGCCATGGCCGACAAGAATATCGACCTAGCGTAAATGTTGCGTTTGAGCGTGAGTCGAGTGTGTTTGAAGTGCTCAACGTACGCTATGACAGCCGCGCCAATCTGATTGCTCAGGGCGTGATACCACGGCGCGGCTATTATCAACCAAGCGTTCCGCAAGCGTTTCCGCAGGGTGGCTTTGTGCCAGACCCAGAGTACAGCATGGCGAACCCATATCGCGGTTCGCGCAGATAGATGCAAGCAAACGGAATTCGCACGGGCGCACCAAAAAAAATGCCGACAGTTAGCCGGCATTTTTCAACCTAAGTTAAAAGGCTTAGCTGAAACGACGTACCGCAAATGCGCCAAACAAGCCCAAACCTGCCAGCAATGCAAATGCGCCCCAGAGATTCAAAGCAGGTGTTGGAGTTAATACAATTGCTGCGCCACTGACTACATGCGTGAAGTTATAAGCAAAAGACGCTGGAGTTGCGCCTGCTGCATTGGTACACGTAACGGTACCCAGATAGGTGCCTGCAACGGTACTGCTTTGAGTAACCGTAACGGATACAGCGGTATTTGCTGGCAGCGTCAATGGCGATGGCGCAACCGAGTAACCTGCGCCGGTTGCAACGCACGTTGTCGACGACGCGGATGACGCAGTAAAGGACAGAGTTGCAGTGGCCGATGCCGTTGGCAACGTGCGCGGAGGAATCGTGACTGCGCCAACAGGCGTGCCAGCGACAATCGTTGCACCAACGCCACCGCCCTCAATGAAGCTGAAGGTATCAATAGCCATCCAGGCAGAATCGTTACCGCCGGAGCCACCGCTTTCAACAAAATATCGAAATGCGATTCGACCTGAACCTGTCGTTGGCAAGCCGCCTGCGTTGTCGATCGTAATTTTGCACCAGTTTGAAGCTGGGAAGCCAGCAGCGGTAGAGACAATAGTCGGATTTGTCAAACCGGCAGCGCCACACGTCAGCAGCCCTGTCGTGTAGGTCGAGTTGAAATCAGCTAAAAGAGTCGTGAAGTCGCCCACGGAAGTCGGTGTCGCGCCAGCAGAGGGTGCGGTTGTCACGGTGCTCAAACGCACCTGTAATCGATCAGCAAACGCCTGCGCGGTACCTGCGGCATTAGTGATGCTTCGGAAATAAAACTCAAGCTGTGAACCATTGCCATATTGAACAACTGGAGAAATGATCCAATTGCTGATGATGCCAGGAGCTGCTCCAGACAAGGCCGTAAAATCACTGGCTGCCATGGAACCGGCCGCGCCAGACTGAGCCGCTGGATTCGGTGCAACCATCCCTATCGTCCCCACACCGGGCGGGTTGAACCAAGACGTCCCGGTGACGCCTGAACGATTGATACAAACCCAACCCGCAGCCGTTAATCCTGAACAACCGGCAGTTGTATTTCCTACCGTATCAAATCCTTGGGTGATCGTGGCATTTGGCGCAAAGGTTCCAGGAGTAGAGGCAATCGGGCTTGTATTAAAC
>JAYVAQ010000122.1:0-2638 GCA_043750875.1 Rhodanobacteraceae bacterium | reverse complement strand
TAATCGCTGAACTTAAATTCCTGCACGAGTTCGTCGTTTAGCACCTGCCAGCCTGAAATCGCTTGCAAACCGCTCGCAATCTCATCTGCCGTCAATCGATGTTCGGCACCGCGCAGTGTCGCGCAGTGCTTTGCGGCTAAGTTTTCCATTAAGTTGCTCATGTGTGGACTCTTAGTAACGGTTATTGTTTTTCGACGCTTCAGAAATCGTCGTAGTCATATGCGCCAAGGCGTCCCGGCCTTAAAGAATATAGCGGCTCAAATCTTCATTGCCAGCCAAAGACCCCAGCTGCGCTTCAACAAATGCTGCATCCAATATTAAATTGGTACCCGCTTTCTCATCCGCATCAAAGCTGATTTCTTCCAGCAGTTTCTCTAACACCGTGTGTAAACGGCGCGCGCCAATATTTTCCGTCTTTTCATTTACTTGGAACGCAATCTCGGCAAGTTTACGGATGCCATCATCGGTAAATTGCAAACTCACGCCTTCAGTCGCCAAAAGCGCGCTGTATTGTTTGGTCAAAGCATTATGCGGTTCACGCAAAATGCGCTCAAAATCATCCACCGTTAGCGCAAATAGTTCCACGCGAATTGGAAAACGCCCCTGCAATTCCGGGATTAAGTCCGACGGCTTAACTAGGTGAAAGGCACCGGATGCAATAAATAGAATATGGTCAGTTTTGACAGTTCCGTGTTTAGTGGATACCGTGCTGCCTTCCACCAAGGGCAATAGGTCGCGCTGCACACCTTCACGACTGACACCGGCGCCGCCAAAGTCAGAACGCTGGCAAACCTTGTCAATTTCGTCAATAAACACAATGCCGTTTTGTTCGGCATTGGACAATGCGGACTGTTTAATCTCTTCCTCGTTAATCATTTTGCTGGCTTCTTCTTCGATTAACAGCGGCAGCGCCACTTTGACGATGAGCTTGCGCTTTTGCGTCTTGCCGTTGGCAAGGGACTGGAACATGCCGCGCAATTGGCTACCCATCTCTTCCATACCTGGGGGCGCCATAATTTCGACGCCCATCGACTGCGCCAACTCGATCTCGATCTCGCGATCGTCCAACTTTCCGTCAATCAGTTGCGCGCGCAGTTTGCGGCGCGTCTCAGAATCACCTTCTGCCACCTGTGCTGGATCGTGCTCAAAGCTCAAGCCTTTGCGTACTGGCACAAGTGCATCAACAATGCGATCACGAGCTTTCTCCACCGCTTTTTCACGCACACTAGCCACAGCTTGATCCCGTGCCATTTTTACGGCTCCATCCACCAAATCTCGAATGATGGTTTCTACGTCTTTACCAACATAACCAACCTCGGTGAATTTGGTGGCTTCAACCTTTACAAAAGGCGCGTTTGCAAGCCCCGCTAATCGACGTGCAATCTCGGTTTTGCCAACGCCGGTTGGACCGATCATTAGAATGTTTTTCGGCGTGACTTCGTTGCGAAATGCCGGGTCAAGCTGCATGCGCCGCCAACGATTGCGCAGCGCGATCGCGACCGCACGTTTGGCACCGCTTTGACCAATGATAAAACGGTCAAGTTCGGCGGTGATCTGCTTGGGGGTTTGCTGCGGGAGGGGATTAGACACGCTTCAATTTCCTTAAAACCAGTGTCAAGGTAATAGGGGCGCTCGGTTAAAGATCAAGGCAGCCCATCAAACAACCTTGCGAGTATCGCGTGGACTCTAGACGACAATCCCGTTTTGGGACTAAACTCCTTGGATGCGTGTAATTGCGGTTAAAAACCTTCGGGATTTTTGGGAAATCCATCCGAGTGCTGAGGCACCATTAAAGGCATGGCTTGACGATGCGAAGGCTGCTAACTGGCGATCACCCGCAGATATAAAGGCACGATATGCCAACGCCAGTGTTTTAAAAAGTCGACGTGTGGTTTTTAACGTCAAAGGTAATGACTACCGGCTAATTGCTGCAGTTGCTTATCAATTCGAAGCGATTTATATCAAATTTGTTGGCACTCACCGCCAATACGATGCAATTGATGCCGACACCGTGGAGATTCAATGATGACCATTCAGCCGATACGCAATCTCCTTGACTATAAGGCCGCACTAGCAACAGTTTCGGCATTTTTTGATAATCCACCGCAACCTGAAACCGCGGAGGGTGATCACTTTGATGTACTGATCACGCTTATTGAAGCCTATGAATTAAAGCACTTCCCTATTGACCTGCCAGATCCGATTGCGGCGATCAAATTTCGGATGGAGCAAGCAGGCCTAAGTCCAAAGGATTTGGAACCGGCAATTGGCCGCTCTAATCGCGTCTATGAGGTACTTAACGGCAAACGCCGCCTAACGCTACCAATGATTTGGCGTTTGCACACAATGTTTGGTATTCCTACCGATTGTTTGGTGCAGGCACCGGCTTTAAGCGTGTAACGCCACGCTCTACGGCAAATTTTGAAGCGCAGTGTAAAATTTGTCCGGCAGCAGCGCCTTGTTCGCGTTTAATTCTGTTTATATGTGTCAACTCTGGTTGCAACACGATGCCAAATCAACCCTACCTTTTCATTACTCTTTTGTAAGCCTTCGCCCATACCCACGGTACCTATTTGAGTGAATGTGTAAAACACTATTTCCTTTGAGTTGAGGAGATTTTGTAATGACAGAGTCGGCG
>JAYVAQ010000121.1:0-22071 GCA_043750875.1 Rhodanobacteraceae bacterium | reverse complement strand
GTCACTAATCGCTTCAAAACCGCCCGGCAATAGATCAATCAAGGCAATATTTTGGTGGTTTAGGTTATCAATGCTGCGCAATTTGATCGCAACAGTTAGTTCCTCCCCAATTTTAAGCGGCCGCGCTAGCACCACGCCTTGCGCATCCAAATAAACCTTACTGACTTCAATACCGCTATTTTTGCTCGTAACCGCTAGGCTTTGATCAAAACCCGCTTCGGTCAGGGCATACCAAACCGTTCCACTGCCGGCTTTGGCAATGTTCAAAGACTGCGCTTGGTCAGTAAAAGCACCGGCATGCAGCCAGCCTTGTGCCGCGCCAAAATTCACCAATGCCCCGCTTGCGATTTTTTGCTTGAACGCAATGGTGCTGGCGGGTGCGTTTTCTGCCGCTGCTTCCAGCGCCAGCATGGTCAATGCCGATGAAAGCGTGTTGTTGGTACCTTCGACAATGGGTGCGATTAAGCGCTCGTAGGTTTTAGGCAAAATTGCTTTAGCTTGCTGGGGGAATTGCTGATGCAGCAAATACACATTCAGTGCGTCCGATACCGCCGGGTCATAATAATTCGCAAAACTGTATTGCTGCGGCTTTTGCGCGTTGAGCGCCTGTACGGCGGCCTGTGCGCGGCTGTCAGCCGGGCCGCTAACTTTTAGCAACTTTAAGCTAGCCGCTAACAACAGCGAGGTGACGTCGCTGCGCTGACTTTCCGGTACATTTTTGTCCAACATTTCCTGGATACCGGCAATTTCGGCGGTGGTGGTAATGCCCGCGCGGGTACGCACATAAACTGCTAAAGCGCGGGTGCGCAAACCAGCCAAATCATTCAATGAAGCGTCGTTCACCAGCACTTTGAGATAGCGCTCACTGGCTGGCCAAAGTGTTGCGGCACGCTCGATTCGACGCGCTTTTGCTTCCTGGATCAGCAGGCCAATGTAGGCCGAAACAAATGCATCCGAGTTCGGTGATTGATTCCAAAGGCCAAAGCCACCCTCCGAATTTTGTCGGCTCGCCAACTGCGCAACAATTGCCTCAAACTCGGCAGGAACCTCACCACTGGCCGCAAGCGGCGTCAATTCTGGATGGGAATGGAGCACGAGCCTTGCAAACGCTTGGCTTGCCAATTGTTCGCTGCAGGCGTATGGGAAATCGTCCAAATAGCCCGCCAACCCGCGCGCAAGCACCAGTGGCGTTGCCCCGGCGACCAATTCGCGGCGGCTAAATTCTGGCCAAAGCACACGCAAGTCTTTTATCTCAGCACTAGCAGCATCAATACGCCCAACCCGCAGGGAACTAGCGAACGGCGTCGCTGGACGCACGGATAGCTCGACCGAGCGCTTTGCCGTTAATGCGCCGGCTGATGCCACCACGCTGATGGCAGCGCCGCCAAACTTTTGCTCAGGACCCGTATTGGCTGCTACCGCAAAGCGCAGTACGCCCTCCCCGCCTGGCGCCAACTTGATGGTTTGCACGGCGTTGCTCACAGTTAAGCCGGGGGCAACGGTCATGCGTACTTCGATGGTTTTTTCGCTTAACTCAGTCGCCAGCATTTCCGGCGCTTTTGGATAACTAACGTTGATGCTGGCGCTGAATTGGTCACCTGGGCTGAGTGTGGTGGGCACGTTAGCCTGCAGCACAAAATCGCCACGTACTTGCGCCTCACCACGATAGGTGCCCATACGCGCAGCACTGACTGCCACCGCGAACACCTTCAAAGTGCCGTTGAAGTACTCCGGCGGCGTGTAGCTAAATTGCGCGTTACCGTTCACGCGCTGAATTCCTGACCAAAACACTGCCGGTTTATCGGATTTGCGCTTAAACGGGTTTAAATTTGAACCCAGCAATTCTTCGTCACCGCCGCCGGGCGCGCTGGATTGCAACAAACGCGAAAACTCCGGCAAGATCAAATCCAGAATTTGCGCGGTATCCACCTGCAAACGGCGTTTCGGGAAAAAGGTGTTGAGCGGATTAGCCAGCTGATAGCGCGCCACCTGCAAAATTCCTTCGTCGACGGCAAATACCACCACGTCTGCCTCGCCATCGGTACTCACGTCAAACTTCAACGGTTCGCCCGGTTTGACGCGCTTGGGTGTATTCACTGTAATGGCTTGAGTGCGTGGGCCACGGTCCAGGGTAAAGGGTATCGCGCCGTAACTCAGTGGGCTCATGAAAATTTCGGGCGAATCTGGGCTGCGCACAAACTGCACGCTCAAATACGCGCCACCTTCTAAATCGTCCGGAATGCGAATGCGCTGCACCGAGGATTCGGTATCGGCTTTAAACCACGTGTGGGCATAGACGCGGTCGCGCTCAATCGTTAACAGCCCAGTACCGGCATAAGGTGCGCGAATATTCACTTCCAACTCTTCACCGGCCCGATATTCGGGTTTTGAAAGCGCGAGCTCTAGTTCGGCATTGCGCTCCAATGAGCGGCTTAAATTTGCCGCACCGGCCACGCTGTATTGAATCGCGTTTACTTCAATATCGTCCGCTGTCAACAGTTTGAGCTCGAACCTGCCTGGGTTTGCGGTATTGAGCTTAATCGTATTGATCGCGGCGCTTAACTTCAGCGGCGTATCGCTGGTGCGTTCGATACGTTCTTGCGAGATATATTTGTAGACACCGGAGTTTTGCTTGGTCAGCACTGAGACGTACTTTTTCTCTTCAATCACGACTCGAAGCCCAGTTTGCGCCGTGGCATTGCCCGTTGCATCGACCGCCACCACTTCGATATTGCGAACGGCATCTTTGCTGATGTAGCTCAAGCTATCGGTACTTTTAATACCGATCAGGGAATCTTCTGTCGAAACCAAAGTCTGCGTGTAGCTCGTCACGCTGCGGCCCGATCCGGCTTCAAACGCTTCGCTGGATACTGTTAAGTAGAAGGTGCCCGAACTGTATTTCTCCAGGCCCAGCGCGAACTCCGCCTTGCCAGTGGCATCAGAGGTTTGCTCTTCCAGGGTGTCGCTAAAACTTTCCTGATTGCGGGTTGGGTCAAAAAAGCTAAAGCCCGGAAAGCGCTCAAAACTTGGCACGGTTGGCGAAAACTGCAGGCTCGAGGTCACGCGGCGATCCTGTGCTGGCGTACCAAAAAGCGTGTCGACTTGAACAATGGCGCTCAAGCCGTCTGGTTTTACCCAGCCCACGCCCGCCAGCGCGGAAAACTGGCTGCTAATCTTCATCTGATCTGGCAAAAATTCTTTCACTTCGACACTGACTTCCCCCAATGGCGTAGTTCGATTCGAATCGCTGGGCTTGTAAAGTCGCAGCGTGTAGCTGCCACTGGCATCAGCCTCGGTGGTGGCGTATTCAAGTGCAACAAACCCCGTATCGTTAAGCGTGATCGCATTGTTGTAGACATCGCTGTCACTTGGGTCTGTGATCACCGCCTGCAACGGCACACCCGCCAACGAATTTTTCCACTCAAAAGCACGCGCAATAATGCCGAAATTGATGCTGTCTCCAGGCCTATACAAACCGCGGTCCGAAAACGCGTGCACACTTAATTCGCCGGGCGAAATTGGGGTGTCATAGCCACCAATTTCAAAGCGTGAATAGTCTTGATCATGCTCGTACTTAATCGGCAAGAACGACATATCGTCGCTACGCGTCACGCGCATCATGACGGGTTTATGTTCGCGTTTGTAATCCGAAAAGCTCAGTAATTTTGCATGTCCTTCAGCGTCGGTAACGGCACTTTGCACGCTGATACCGTTCATGCCAATTACATCAATGGTCACGCCTTCAGCCGGTGTGCCACTGAGAATTTCCTGCACAAATACTTCTCTGGTTTCATCCAAAGATTTCTTTGCCACTACACCCAGATCGCTCAATACAATTAGGCGTTGTGCACGACTTTCACCCGCGCGCAAGTCCGCGTCACTCAATTGCGCAACTGACAGATTGTCTTTCCCTGCTTGCGCCACCAGTTCGGTGAGCTGAATATAAAAAACGCCGTGCTTTTCAGCAGTGAAATATGGGCTTAGATCAATGCCTTCGTAATGTGTCGAACCTGCTTTTAACGTCGGCAAACGCACAATTCGCTCAAAGCGCTCAACTAAGGAATCCTGCTCCATATAGTAAAAGCTTGGATTTTGAAAACTGCCATTGTTGTATTTCACCCAATGCTGCAATTGCTCAGGCAGCACGCGTGCAACTTCCAATTTATAGGCAATCAAATTGCGACTTAGCACGCTTACGCGCTTTTCCCCTTTTAAGGAAAGCAAAGCGCCATCGCCGACAAAACTCAAGGCCTTGGGAAACTCAGGCACGCGCAGCACGGTTTGATACAGATCACCCAATTTAGTGCCACCAAAAGCAGTGGTGTTTTTTGCCACCTGCACATAGACCGAGCGCCCGATGGGGGCTTCATAGCGAAAGCTGTGACTCGCCAATACATCGCGCTCGCCCGGCAAATGCGCAAGCTTTAGTTTTTGTGCTTGCCTTAATATCGCCTCGGTGACATCGCCAGTGGACCATTCATAAGCATAGTTGGTCGCTGGCTTTCCCGGGTGATTGCGCGGCAAAACATAGGCAGTAGTCGCGCCACTCATGGCGCTATCACCGATACTTTCATTCATTGCGACCAGTAAAATTTGCTCCGGGTCGCCTTCGGTGTTTTCCGCGCTGGCAAACTCCAAATTTTCGACATTGAGCGAATACAGCGATGGCAGAAGCATGGTTGTCGCACCGGCAATTGCATCACGATCACCGTCAAAAGGGCTAGATAACGAACTTTGCACGCCTTCTGCAACATTCAAAGTCAGCGTCGAACCAGCATCCGGCAATTTAAGGGCATTCGTCGTGACGTAGGCGATGAGGTTTTTTTCATCATAGCGAACGCTAAATTGCGCGCTGTGCAAAGGATCATCTGCCGCCAATTTGGCTTCTGGAAATTTTGCGGTATCCGCCGTGGCGGCCAATGACAGCTTGCTTTCAAGCGATTTCGGCTCCACTGGATGCGAGAAATTCAGCGTGTAGATCGCTTGCTTGAGCAAGGCATTCGTTGGATCTTGGTTATATTCACTGGCTAAGCTGTACTCGAACTTCGCGGTGCTGAACTCAAACTCGTCCTTATCAACGACGACATGCGCCGCGTAGGCCAGTTTCGGATCGATCACCACTGTAAAGTCGGTGCCTATAGGCCAATCAACTGCGGGGGTAAATGCCAGTGAGCGATCTCCGCGCCAAGCCCAGGTGCCGGCCAGTGCGGGCGCAAGCGTAACGCCTTTTAATGCAACCGTTTTAGCAGCTTCAGCGGTTGCGTCGATGGGTGCTACTGAGGCATCGAAGTCAATGCTGAAAGACGAGTAATAGAGCGTCTCCGCCGAATAGTCCGTCGCACTCGGCGGTGCCAGCACAGCGTGCACCAAATTTGGCGGCTCAGGCGGTACATAATTCGCCCAGAAATAAACTCCCCAGCCTAATCCTGCAAGTAATGCAGCCGCAAAAAACGCGCGAACCGGGCGCTCGCGCACGTTCTGGTTGAGCGCACTGAGCCAATGCGGAGCGGTGTAATTGGCATGCCCAAAAAGGTTAGCAAAAACGGCTGGTATCGCACTTAGGCACCAGCGAACAAGCCAAATTACTCCAAAAAACGCACGCGCAAGCCACTGCATAGAGCCAACCTTTAGATTGATGTTTGTTAAATTTTCGTTTTGTATGCCGTGAAGTCTGCGCGCTTGCGGGTGCAAAATTTCTGGCGACTTCAGGCGCTGACGGACAAATTACGGGCAGAAGCGTCTGAGTACCGAATGGCAGTATGCACTGGATCAAGGGAATTGCATGCACCCAAATTTTGATCGAGTACGACAAAAAACAAGCCACTAGTTGGCACCGATCCTGCCAAGTGTCAGCAGAAGAACTTGATGATTTGTAGTCGAATTTAACTCGCGCGCATACCGACTATTCCAACGATTTCGACTGTTGAGCTCAATGCAAGATTTTGGAGCGCGCATTGGAATACAGCAATGGCTTTAAAACTTGCGCCAATACAAATCCAGCGATAAATCCAATCACGTGCGCCAGCCACGCCACCGCTGAAATGGACGTCCCGGTGACGGTGTAAAGCACCTGCAACAAGAACCACAAGCCAATCAGAGTCGATGCGGGTACCCGCACAAACTGAAAATACAGCCCTAGCGGGAGCACGATCCCCAATGACGCGCGCGGGAACAGGAATAAATACGCGCCGATCAAACCACTGACGGCGCCACTTGCACCGACGATCGGCCCCGTTTTATTGGTCAACAAAAAAGCTGAAGTAATATTGGCAATCGCGCCACAAAGTAAAAACAACAGCAACACCAGTCGGGAGCGAAAAACACGCTCAACCGCAAAGCCAAACAGCGTCAAAAATAATAAGTTACCAAACAAATGCGCGCTGTCGATATGCACGAATAGCGCGCTGATCAATTTCACTAAGCCAATGTCAGGCGCTGGTAATTGCAACGACAACTCAGTCGGTACTACGCCCCAATCCTGCATAAATTTGGCGCGCGCCGGAGGTGTTAGTAGAAACTCCCAAACCGCAACACCGACCATCAACGCCAAAATACAGGGCGTGGCCCAGCGCAATTTTAACTTTGGATGTTCGTCAACCCGGACGAACATGATTTATAACGACTGTCGAGGATAGAAAAAGCGCGTGCCTTGAAATTCGCACTCGATGCCGTCCGCACGAATTTTGCTTATCGTGACCTTGCTTTCGATCTGCTCGCCCTCGGCGTAACGCTTGCCACCAATAATGACAAAGCGTGACTGGGGCTGTGCGTTGTAGACATACATCGATATCGCCATTTTTGGCAAATCATGGCGAAGCTGATATTCCAGCTCAAAAATACTTGGTATTGCCGCCGGAGCAAGTGCGAGGGGTTCAGGCGTAATTGCCGGTTGCGTAACGGCAGGCGCAGCTGCAATAGGATCAGCTATAACCACTGGCGTTTGCACCGCAGGAATATTGGCCTGCACAGGTTTTGCATCAACAATGGCAGGTGTCAGATCCGATTTTCCCGGAGTTGGCGCAATCGGCGCTGGTATAGATGGCGAAACAGGCACTGGCGCGTTTACGACAGGATCCGCCTTCCGATCAAACTGTGCGGCACCGGTAAGTGGGGTATCCAAACTTGGCAACGTTAGGCGAGTGGCACCTTTTGCGCTCACCTCAGTTTTACTCAAATCGGTGGTAACCACCGAAGCGGGCACGACACCAGGCGCTTCTGTCAAGCTCAAATCTGGCTGCGATGAGCGTGCATCGGCATTCCGTTCGCTGGTCGGCACTTCCATCGTGCCCGTCTTCGCGTCAGGCACAACGGCTAATACTTCTGGAGCAGCCGGACCACCGCGGAACCACCACGCGCTTAAACCTAAAACGACAAAAAGACCCGCTAAAGCCCAAATCCGGACGCGCGAGCGCGCATGTGGTGCGCTTAGTGCACGTGCAAGACTAGGGGCTTGACCTTTCATACGCTGCGCATCGGCGCGCTTCAATGCATCAAAAATAATTGACATGGATGCTTAAATGATAGTTGATGGCAAAAAACGGCTGACTACCGCATTGGCATAAAGTTTTGCGAGCATCAAAATTCCGGGTCCCAATCGACGATCATTTTCCCTGCGACAAGGTCCACATTCATCACAAACTGACCTGGTATATAAGGTACCAATCGTTGCCGATCGCCATTCACCACCATCACGTCATTATTGCCCGTTGACATCATTTCGTCGATGACGCCGAAGGCGACGCCCTGTAAATTTTCGACTTGCAGACCAATCAAATCGCGCCAGTAGTAATCACCGCTGCCAAGTTTTGGCAAGCACGAGCGTGGCACTGAGATAAGCGATCCCAACCAAAGACCTGCTTGATCGCGATCTTCGATTTCTGGAAAGCGCGCAGCAAGTGAAGTCCCGGCACCGCGAATTTTAAGCGGTACACCAACTAGCGTTGAGGCCTCATGCGCGACTTTCATGACTGGTGCGCCAGACACACCAAAGCCCGGACGAGCAAGCGTCCAAGGCCCGTATTTAAAAATACCTTCGGGCGGCTCGCAAAAACTTTTAATTTTCAACGCGCCCTGAACGCCGTGGAGGCCGCTCACGAGGCCGACCACAACGTCGGTCATATGTTAATTAAGCAGCAACAGCGACTGGCGCAACAGCGTTGCGGGCACGCTTGATCAACGAACGTACTTTTTCTGTTGGCTGTGCGCCGTTACCAACCCAGTGCGCAACTCGGCCTAAGTCCAGCTGCAAAGGCACTTCTTTACCCATTGCAACCGGGTTGAAATAACCAACGCGCTCAATGTTTCGGCCATCACGTGAACTGCGTTCGTCAGTAACGACGACATGATAAAACGGACGTGCTTTCGTCCCTTGGCGGGAAAGGCGAATTTTGACCATGAGAATTCCTTTTCTACGCGACGCGTATTTAAAATAAGTAATGACTTTCAATGCGACATCAAGACCAGCAACATTGATGGACGCCAAGCCCGCAAGTATAGCCGGTTTTACTACTACATCTGCAAGATGCCTGCGCCGTGCCCTTCGGAGTTCCTTCAGTTTTGCAAAAGTATGGATTTGACTGGCAACTCGAATCAATTCCGCAGGAATTAGTCAGAATCTAATTTTTCAGCGATACTTTGCGAGTTCAATTTGCGCTACTGTAATGAATGACTCGATCACCGATTAGCCTAAGTCGACATCTTTTTTACTCACACTTGCTGTGTGCACTAGTGGTTGCGTCCGCAGTTGCTAGCTACTTTTACTACTCAATACGTGTAGACATTGTACAAAGCAATCAGGCGCGTTTGCGCTCGGTGTTTAACGAGCTGACAGCGCAATTCGATACTTTGGACTATGCGCAGTTAGCTAACATGAAACCCGAAGTGGTGGCTACGTTAGATTTGGCGTTAAACCGCGCGGTTGAGGCACATCAATTGACGGCGGCGACCATTTTTTCCGGGGAAAGGCGTCTCGCCGGTACGCCTTTAATTGACGCTGGGCGGCTTGGCGATTTGGCACTTGAGGGCGAACTTAAAATTAAAAGCCTAAGCGAGGCCAATCTAAGCCGGGTAGGCCCAAACCAAAATGCGCTAAAGTATAGCCTTGTGCTTCGTGCTGACGGCACAGCGCAACAAATGCGATTGAGCGAAATTAGAAATTATGCGCTGCTTGGGTTTATTGGCGCGGTGATGCTGTCATTGCTGTTCGCACGGCTATTTGCAGTCCGCGTGAACCGCGCACTTGACGTTTTAGTTGGGCGCTTACAACAAGTTGCCGCAGGCAATTTTGATGCGCGCATTCAGACAATTGCTGAGGATCCAACCGGCAGGCTCGCATTGGCGTTCAATGATATGAGCGAACGCCTACAACGAACGCTGCGCGAGCGCGAAGGTACCTTAAACCAGCTGCGTGAAGCACGTACCCAGCTTGAGGGCTCGATCCGAGACCGCACCAAAGAATTGGTCGAACTCAACATTTTGCTACGCGATGAACATGAGCAGCGGGCGCAAATGGAGGCGAATCTAGCCGAAGCGGCGGCGACTGACCCGTTAACAAAACTGCTCAACCGGCGTGCTCTGTTAGGACTTATGCAGCATATTGGTGATTCAATGCGTAAAAACGGCAAGAAATGCTGCATTGCGACGCTGGATATTGATCATTTCAAGCAAGTGAACGATCGTTTTGGCCACGACGTTGGCGATCAGGTGCTCAGCGCGGTCAGCGCCGTAATCCGCAAGCATTTGCGCGCCGATGAAGCTGCGGCTCGCTGGGGCGGAGAGGAGTTTCTGCTTGCGTGGCCAGATCAAACTTTGAGCGTTGCAGAACAGCGCGCCGACCGTTTGCGCGAATTGATTGGCGACTGTAATTTTGCCGACGGCAACTTGCGCATTACCGCGAGCTTTGGCATCGCCGAGTGGGCACCGACCGAATCCTTGGATGCGGCACTAAAGCGCAGTGACAAAGCACTCTATTGCGCCAAAGCGGAAGGAAGGAATCGAGTCCGCGTGCAAACCTAAAACTGATATGAAATGTGCACAAGCGTAACGCCGCACTATTTTTTATAGTTTGCAGCGCAAACTCGAAAAACAGCGTGATATGTTGCAACTGACGCCGACAACCGCACTTGCCTTGGCAAACGAGTGGGTTAAAAAGTGGTTTGCTTTGGCAAACGAATCAACAAAAAGCGGTTTGCCTCGGCAAACGAATCAACCGGTCAAGTACAAAGTTAAGGTGCGTTATGTCAGCCACTCAATCCCCAAATAAAAAATACCTTTTGCCTGCCATTGTTGGCATCGTTTTTCTTGCGGCGGCAGGCTACATTGTGATGGGTTTGCTCGGCAAAGATGATGTTGCTGCACAGAATGATGCTGCGGCCGGCGTCGAAGCGGTGGCGCAAGCGGGGGCGTCTGACACGCAAGCAACACCAGAAGATTTGCAACGCATCCTAGCCGAGGCAAAAGATGCGAACGAAAAAGCGCAGTTGGTATCCCCTGAAGGCGCTAACGCAGTCGAGCTTTACCTTAAGGCGCTCGATATTGATCCGGAAAACCGCATCGCAAAAGATGCGCTAAACGAAATTATGCCCTACGCGATTGATCGCGCGGATCAATACATTAGTGAAGGCAACATTCCGCAAGCAGAACGTGCGCTGTTGCTTTTGCGCAAAGCAGATCCAAGTTCTTCGGTAATTTTAACGACACTCGCTGGGAAAATTGAAAATCTCAAACGCATTCAGTCAAGCCGTGATGCCGAACAGCAGGCTTTAATCCTTGCGCAACAGCAGCAGGCGCAACAGCGCGCGCAAGAGCAAGCGGGCACGGCAACTCCGGCAGCCACGCCAACACCGCCCGTTGAAACACCAGCGGCACCGGTAGCTAGACCAACCCAACCTGTCGCAAGTACGCCAACGCCAGTCAGACAACCCACGACGCCAACTCCCGTAGTTGCAGCAGCTAACGCAGAGGACCGCAACTTCCAACTTACCCGTAAGGTGGAAGCGACCTATCCACAGCGCGCGCTGCGCCAAAGAATTGAGGGCTGGGTGGAACTTACCTTTACTGTCACTGCCAATGGTGACGTGGTCGATATCAAAGTTATTGATTCGCAACCACGACGTGAATTTGATCGCGAAGCAACCCGCGCTTTGAGCCAATGGAAATTTAAGCCGAGAATTACCAATGGCAAACCTGCAGCCGCGTCTGCACGGCAACGCTTGGAGTTCAAGCTCGGAAGTTGATGAATTCTGTCGTCGCTTACGCAAATAGTCATCAGTAAATGGCGGCCAGTTCGGCGGGCAACGCATTGAATCTTGGCGTCAAGATCGCTGATTTTTTGCAGCTGTATTGGCAAAAGCGGCCAAAGTTAATGCGCCAGGCCTTCACCAACTTTGCCTGCCCAATCAGTGCAAATGACTTGGCCGGGCTTGCCTGTATTGATGGTTCGCTCGCCCGCCTAGTTCAGGGAAGCGGCAAACGATTTAGTGTTGCTTCGGGACCTTTTTCTGATGCCACTTTTGCCAGTTTGGGTGCATCTAACTGGACGTTATTGGTGCAAGAAGTCGACGAATGGGATAGCAATGTCCGTGAGTTGCTCGAACACTTCGATTTCTTACCGCGTGGGCGAATTGAAGATGTGATGGTCAGCTACGCCGTGCGCGGTGGCTCCGTTGGCGCGCACGTCGATCAATACGACGTTTTTTTATTGCAAGGGCGCGGCCAGCGACGCTGGCAAATAGACGATCGGGCGAGTGCAAAAACTGCCGCGCAGCATAAGTTTTTGCCGAAAGCTAAGCTCAAATTACTTGCTGATTTTGCGCCAAATCATGATTGGATCTTGAACCCTGGCGATATGTTGTATTTACCACCTGGAGTACCGCACCACGGCGTTGCTTTGGATGATGATTGCATGACGTTTTCAATTGGCCTGCGGGCGCCAAGCGCCACTGAGCTGATCGAAAATTTTGCCCGCACGCAAGCGCAATTGATTCCGAATACGGTGCGCTACAGCGATCCAATGCTAAGCAATCAGCAGTCACATTCCGTGATGCTAGACCTTGCCATTGTTGCTCAAGTTCGTGCGACATTGGCAACAGCATTACAACTCAGTGATGCCGAGCTCGGCGGCTGGTTTGCCAATTTTATGTCGGCTTATCGCTCGGCTGCGTTAGACATAGGCAAGGGTTTGCCAAAAAAATTTACGAGTACTGGCGCCGTTAGCGACACTGAAGCGCTGGCACTGTCAAAACTCGCCAGTAAGCTTGCAGCTGGTGCAGCATTTACCTTAGCGCCTGGAATACGGGTGATCGAATGGCAAAGTGCTCTTCATATCGGTGGGCAGAGTTTTGAGTGTGAGGCACGATTACGCCACCATTTGAGTGCATTTACCGTGCATATTGATGCAGAAATTTGGCGTCAATTGGATCCAGGCGAACAAAAACTTTTACTCAATTTGAAGCGCGCAGGCGCGCTAATATTTGAACGCCATTAAACGCGACCCTTGTAACCACCGTTTTTGCCTCAACTGAGACGTTATGGAGACAAACACCGCCACCATTAATAGGAAGCGCACGCCGCCGGAACCCACGCCGGACGCGCTTGAGCTCACGCAAGTGATGCACGCGCTTGGGGATCCGATGCGTTTAGCAATCGTGCGGGCGATTGCGCAATTTGAAGCTGGCCGCGCTTGCAACCAATGCGCCTGTTCCAGCGTGCCAAAATCCACGCTCGCACATCACTTCAAAGTATTGCGCAAAGCTGGCCTGATCCGTTCTTTGGAATCGGGCACTACGCTGAAAAACACCCTTCGTACGCAAGATTTAGAAGAACGATTCCCTGGTTTACTCGCGGTAATTTTGCGAATGTAAGATTTTGGAAGTGGCATAGCTGCGCGCCATGGGCTAAGGTGTAGCGCTTAAATCCAGATTTCATAACTGTCGCCTATGGCTATGCCCCTGCTCTGCGTTTATCCCGGAACTTTCGATCCGCTTACCAACGGACACTCTGACTTAGTTGAACGCGCGTCGCCGCTGTTTGACCGAGTCGTGGTCGCAGTAGCTGCGAACCCTGGAAAAAACCCGTTGTTTACGCTAGAGGAGCGGCTGTCACTTTGCGCAAATGCATTTGCGCATCTAAAAAACGTCGAAATTTTGGGATTCGATACGCTATTGGCGAAATTTGTTACGAACTTGGGCGCGCGGGTTGTATTGCGTGGCTTAAGAGCGGTCAGTGATTTTGAGTACGAATTTCAGCTGGCCAGCATGAATCGCCATTTGATGCCGCAAGCTGAGACGATGTTTTTGACACCCGCCGAAAGGCACAGTTTTATCTCCTCAACCCTAGTGCGAGAAGTCGCGCGCTTGGGCGGCGATATCACCGAATTCGTGCATCCATTAGTGGCCGTTGCGCTCCGGCAAAAATTTGATCAAGTTAGTTCTTGATTGACCAGGCCGCAGACAGATCTCCATGGCAAATTGATATTGCAAACGTCAGTGCTGAGATAGCACACAAGGGCGTTTCGGTGTTGCAAAACATGATTAGCGTAGCCCATGCCGCCGCGCTGCTGGCATACTGCAAAAGCCACATTGCTTGGCACGCCGCTGGCATCGGTGCCGCGCGCACTGCCAATTTAAACATTCGGGGCGATCGCACCCATTGGTTGGACAGTGAAACCAATGCCATCGAAGCAGAAGTATTGGAAATGTTGGATGCATTCCGCCGCGCGCTCAACCAAACGCTTTGGCTCAATCTGGCGACGGTTGAGGCGCACTTTGCCCATTACGCGCCAGGCACCGGATACGTTAGGCACAAAGATGTGTTTCAACGCGACGCGCAGCGTGTAATTTCGCTGGTGCTTTATCTCAATCCAGCTTGGCAGCGTGCAGATGGCGGCCGACTGTTACTGCATTTGCATGAAGGCGTGCAGTTTGTTGCACCGCAAAGTGGCACCGCGGTGGTGTTTGTCAGCGCTGAAACCGAACATTCGGTCGAACAAACGACGGTGGATCGCTACAGTATTGCGGCGTGGTTTAAGCGCGGCAGGTGATTCGATTCGTCAAATGCAGCTACCCGCGACTACCCCGGCAAAACTTATTTTGGTGGGCAGGATTGAAATAAGTTAAGGTTTGCGTTAATTTGTGTTTTCTTTCGCTAAAAAAGGCATTTGCTATGAAATTTTTAACTTTTGCACTAAGCCTCGGTCTTTTATCCACACAAATTCATGCAGAATCAGATTTGAACGCAGCGAACAGAGCAACGCACAAAGCCCAAAAATTGAGCGTTGAACATCAATTGCCTGCTCCGAATCACCCTCAAGCTAAAGCGACGACTACGGAATACGCCATTTTGATTGGCTGGCTTGCGCTGTTCGTTCCCAACGTAAGCGGAACTGCTACGCAGTAGCCCATGCGGTGCGCACTACCAACCCCGCAAAAATGGATGTTCGCCAAATTTGCCTTTTAAGGTAGTCAGTGCGGCTTTGCTAGCATGGACATCACCGGAGACTTCCGCGCGCCACAGTACCAGCCAGAGCTGATCAATACTGTCGGGGAGCAGGTTGGTTTTCACCTGGATACTTTGCGCAAAATCCGCTACCCGTTTTGCCTGCTCGGGGCGCTGTTGCAGCTGCAAGCGAAACGCCAACATCAACGCATGACGGGTAGCGATGTAGCGACCAGCCTCACCTTCCGAAGCACGCAGTTTTAATGCCTCTATGGCAGCCGAGACTTGCGTGTCAGCGTCTTGATTGTTTGCTTCGTGCGCTGCCACTAGAGCGGCATAGAGTACAACCAAAGTGGTGTTTGCCGGACTTGATGCACGCTTTTGTATATTTTGAATCTGCACCAAGTGGTCATTGATGGCACGATTATTGGCAACCGCACTCACGGCAGACAAATTGAGTTCTACTTCAAGAGTGGCCATATAAGCGCGCGCGCATTCTTGCGAGCTCTCACCAACGGTGCTGCACATCAACGAAATAACCGGCTCGATCATTTTCCGAGCGGCATTAAAATCTCCTAACAATAACTCCACCCGAGCCTGGCTCATAAGACGTGCTGCTTTTGCTGGCGGCGAATCGCCACCCCGTTCGGCGATTTTTTCATACTCTGCCCGCGCTTGTACGACAAGGCCTAGCTGCAAAAGTACCGTTGCTTTAACGGATTGCAAGGTTTGCGACTGCGCATTTTCTGCTGCGCCGCCGGATTGCCAGATCAGCTCGGCACGTTCTGCTGCCTGCAAAGCAGCGGCATAGTTTCCTAACCCTATTTGCAAAACAGCCAAATTTGCTACCGTAGTGCCACGATCCAGCGCGGTTCCGGAACTGGCGACTTCCGCTAATTCAGCGGCGCGTTCTAAGTAGGCTACTGCGCCTTTCGCATCACCTTTTGCTTGCGCGATTCGACCTTTGAATACCAAAATATTTTTAGCTAAATCAGACGCTTGCCCGGCAAGCTTTAATTTTTGAGCGCGCGCGATTACCTGCTCTGCTTGCGCTATATCGCCCATACTAATTAGTGCGTAAAGACGCACGCTCGCTTCACTTGCTTTCTCAAGATCCGTGCCGGTAGGCAGCAGGGTTTGCGCGTCTTCAAGTAGCGCGAGTGCTTTTGGGTAATCAGCACGCAATAAAAATACTTCCGCTATGGCAAGTTTAAGCGCTAACTGGTTCTGCGCGTTTTGCGCCGACTGCACGAGCGCGGTATTTGCGGCAAGTCCAAGCAATTTTTCCGACGTAATCGGCGCATTGCCTTCCGTTGCGCTGTTGATCACCGCAATAAAATGCTCACGCAATGCCTCTTGCTTGCTCAGCTGCTGCAGTGCCTCATCGCGTTCAAATGCGGCGCTTGCTGCAGCAACATCGGCGCGGTCACGTTGACTGTTTGCACGTTTAGCTTGATCAAAAGAAATCAGCGTCAATACCAACAGACTGATTCCCGCAAATGCCGCAGCCACCGCCGTGATAGGATTGCGCCGCAACCACTTGCCCGCGCGATACGCAAAACTATCCGGGCTCGCAAGAATCGGCTCGCGCGCCAAAAAACGCGATAAATCATCTCGTAATGCTTGCGCGCTGGCATAGCGCCTCAGCGGATCCCGATTCAGCGCCTTCAGCACGATCGTATCCAAATCGCCCCTAAGCTGACTGGGTTTAATAAAGCTCGGCGCATTAGTTCGCAACGCTAAAGCCGAGCTCGGTGCAGAGGCGTCGGTATCAGTAATCGCCTGCAGCAAGCTCAGTGATCCATCACCCTTAGGCTTGTGCGGCCGCTCGCCGGTCAATAGCTCAAAAAGAATTACGCCTAACGCGTAAACGTCAACTGCAGTGGTGATTGGCTCGCCACGGATTTGCTCGGGGGCGGCGTAACTAAAAGTCATCGGCGCACGACTCTGCGTCAACTCAGCAACGCTGTCCAATTGCTTTGCCACACCAAAGTCGAGCAATTTTGGCGCGCCATCGGCCTGCACCATGATATTGCTTGGCTTTAAATCACGGTGCACAACCAAATGTTGATGTGCATATTGCACGGCCGAACACAGCGCAATAATCAAGCGCAAGCGCGCTTCCAGATTAGGATTTCGCGCGGCAATGTAGACATCAAGTACTTCGCCTTCGACATATTCCATAGCAAACCAAAGTGCGCCTTGATCGTCGCCGCCATCGACAATACGCGCAATCCCTGGATGCGAAAGCGCCGCCAACACTTCCCGCTCTTGCGCAAAACGCGCCATGTTTGCAGGCGACAAACCGCCCGAATGGGCCCACTTGATCGCAACATCTTGGGCAAAGCCGGTACTGCGTATGCCTAACCATACAGCGCCCATGCCGCCTTGCCCAAGTAAACGCACCAAGCGAAAAGGCCCAATATGCGTGCCGGCGCGATCAACATTCAAGGTGCCCTGCCCGCCACCTGTAGCCTGCGTAACACCCAATAAAGCGCCGGGCGTGAGCGCGAGCGGCAGGCCGGTATCATCGATAGCCGCTAGCAAGCGCTCAACTTCCAGCCGCAGTTCTGGATCCGGGCAATTCACATTTAAGAACGCGGCGCGATCAGCAGCTTCAACATCCAGCGCGTCGCGAAATATTTGGACAAGATTTGGCTTCATGGCCACGATGTTACGCATTAAACCGCCGAATTTCTGGTAAATCAGCGATGCTTAATGCTGACTTTGGCATGCAACTGCAGCAAGCCTAAAAGCCGACAATTCGCGCCACCGCCTGATCCACATCGCTGGCGCTTAGCACCGTTGCACCAACGACCAATAAACGACTCTGTGCATCAAACACCGCCGCGTTCGCCCAAGATCCGGATGTCGAATAGGGCAAATTGAATGCAACAAGCTGTGCAGAATTGCTGTGCTGACTCATTGCCATTTGCGAAACGCTATTGCAGGTATTTGGCTTTTGCTCACCCAGCACAATCACCGCGCTATTGAGCGCAGTTTGCGCGACCAGCGATCGCGCCTCACCACCAACTCCGTTGCACTCGTTGTTTACTGGAAACGTACGGAATGCGGTGGCCGTTTGAAAACTATTGAAGGCTGAGTCAACCGCACCGCTTGCGGTCAAACCCAACAAACAGCCGCGTAATACCGCACCCGTGGCAAGCACGACTCGACAGTTTCCTAATAAACGTAAAGCACCATTTGGCAGTAATTTAAAATCCACCAAACGATCATATTTGTCGCCCTGATCCAAGTAACTGCGCGTACGTCCTGCGCTGCCAAAGCTTTGCACCAGCGCGCCATTGCTGGCGTTGAGCTTATAGACGACGAAATCAAAGTCATTTCCCGTGCCTTGAAACGATCCTGCGGCAAAAATACTGCCGTCTGGCGCTATCGCGACGCGCTTGATTTCATCGTTGTACGCGGCGCCATAAATCAATGACAACATGCGAAAGCCAACGCTATTTCCGGGATCCGGTGCACCGGTAAAGCTGGAATCTAGCTGCCCGTTGGTTGTCAGACGTAGCACCATGCCATCGTTAAGTGAGCCATTGGACTTTTCCTGATTGCCTACCACGACCGCACGAGCGCTACTATCAATCGCAATATCTTCAAAGCGCAGTGCCGGAGACGGTGTTTGGCTGCCATCGGTAAAGATAAAAACACCGTTGTTACCGTAGCTGGTATCTAGACTGCCATTTGCGCTTAAGCGCATTACAAAGCCCGCACCTTGACCAAAGAAGCCTTCAGTATTGCCGGCGATGTAAATGCGTCCTGATGCGTCTAAGGCGACAGCGTTGGCGCGGTCATTAAAACGCCCGCCGCTAGCTAAATTCATGCTGAGCTGGCCAGCGCTGGCAAAACTAAAGTCGGTCGCGCCATCGCTGTTAATACGCGCAGCGGTCAAATCACCAACGTCACCCGTGCCACTAATCGGGGCTTTGCGAGCGAACCCGACCACAATAATTTTGCCATCCGGCTGCACCACAGTATCCGTGGCCTCGTCCCATTTTTCGGATGGCAAATCAAAATAGATATTACGTTTACCGGAGCCATTGAAGCTGGTATCCAAAGCCGGCGCGGCAAATGACAAGGTGCTTAGCATGAGTGCGGCGATCATGCCGCCAAGTTTTACGTTTTTCATAATGCTCCGTTGCATGTGATGTCTACGCTACGGGTTACGCAAAAGTTGGCGCGAATGGGACATGCGGCTCAATTTACTGCGGCTCTAAAAGCAGGCAGCTACAAATTTCGCTAACATTTGTTTCTAGGTTTGCGTGTTGGTCACCCCCAATGAACACTCACTTTAACGACTTGCTCGTCGCGTTCGAAATCCACTCGGTTGAGCGCATCCGGGCAATCTTGGATTCTGGCTTTGCCATCTGCGCGCCCGTGCAGGGAAAGACTCCGATCAATTATTTTCTTGAAATGTATTTCAGATCAGACCGATTCTCCGACTGCTTGAGACTTTTGCTCGAGCGTGGCGCGCTTCTGGATGATCCAAAAATCGAAGCCGTGCTTTTGGACGACCCAGTAGCTCTTGCACAAGCTGTAAGAAACGATGCCACGCTGTTGGAACACAAAACTTCGCTAAATTGTGCGTTCACGCCACTGGTAGGCGCCAGTTTTTTGCACATAGCGGCAGAATACGGAAATGCCGCCGTTACCCAGAAACTTTTAGAACTTGGCGCGCCCGTCGACGCTCGTGCCGCCATTGACGATTTCGGAATGAATGGCCACACGGCACTTTTTCATACCGTCAACTCAAACGCAAATCGTTCGGCGGCGGTGATGAAATTGCTACTAGAGGCAGGGGCGCGTACCGATATTCAGCTTCCAGGGATTACCTGGGGTAAGGGTTTTGCATGGGAAACGACGTGTTTTGATGTAACGCCGCTCAGCTATGCACAGCTTGGCTTGCTGGCGCAAATGCACCGAAGCGAAAAAGATACCTATCAGAATCTTCGCACCCTGCTGCAAGCGGCCGGCCGCTGGGTTCCGCCGCTCGAAAACGTGCCCAATCGCTACCTAAATCTTACTTGACGCCTAATTTGCTGCAATTTCATCAGAACAACGGCGCTGGAAGCCAGGCATTTACCTGATTACATCCGCAAATAAAAACCGTGAGCTCAAATTGATTGTCGTGCGGCACCCAATCAAAACCCACTCTGCCCGACAACGTCATGTTTAATTTGAAAGCGCCCGCCGCTAATTTGATAGTCCTTATTTTCCGGCCCATCGCCATTACTTTCAGTTTTCAAAATCAGCACATTAAAGCGGCCTGAAATCATTCGCCCGCCATTTTGCACAGGGCCGATGGCGGTAATTTCAATCGCCGATTCGGACGGCACACCAGCTTGCCCGACATACCAGCTATTTAAGCCGTTATGTGGATGCGGATAGCTTTGCAGTGAAATCGAACCCTGACCAATTGGGCTGGCGGCATCGAGTGCGCCTGCTGGCACGCTGCACGGGCATTTTTCTATCTCGGGAATGGTCAAAATAACGCTCATTGCGCGATCTGCGCCAGCGTAAATTTTCAATTCACCGCTGGGGTAGAACGAGCTTGAAATATCCGCCGGTGCAATTTGCATCGGCTTACCATCCAATTCAAATGCGAAAAATTCCGCATCCGAATTCACGGTCTCAGACGCAGCAGAAGTGGTTGCGTCGGTAGTTTGTTGATCGTTTTTGCCGCAGGCTGCCAACAGCACGAACGCGCTAAGAAAAAGAATCTTAGTCATGGGTATTCCTAAAAAGGTTATAGAAATGTACGTATTGCGCGGTGATTGCGTCAATGCTGCGACGCTATTTCTTCAATTTATAGCGAACGGGATACATGCCAAGCGAGACGAATTTGCTCTTTGTATACACCTCAGCGGACGGCGTTCCGGGCGGCGTGAACATGGTCGATAGTTCAATAAAGCCAGCCCGGCCGTCGGCATCAGAATTAAACACGACGATGTCGCGCTCGTATTGCCCGCCGCCAATATCTTCAAAAGAAGCGGTGGTAATCGCTACCACCGAACCATCGTCGCGCACGTAAAATAGCTGATAGTCCAAACCTACGCCCTTGCTGCCGTCATAACCGATCTGCACTAACCTGCCATCGCCAAGTACCAGATCCGGCGCAGGCGCTTTAGTGATGGCGGGATCGCTACGCAATACGTAATCGCCGCGTGGATCGATCAGTTTCGGGCCGAAAGCTGCAGCTGCGCTACTTGACGTGTTAGCAGGCGTCAGCTCCAGCTGGCAGGCGGCCAGGAAAGCAAGTATGACTAAGAAAAATTTTGCTTTAAGCATTTGCATAGCAGTCCAGTGTGTAAGTGGCGCAAAGCTGCACTCGAGGGAATTTGGTTTCAGTATCTGCAGTTACGCAAATGCGACTTCCCATGGGACATTGCCTTGATCAGATTGCATTGATCAGATTGCATTGATCTAAATAAATTTAGCGCCAAGTCACCAGCACCCACATGGCACCGGGCGATAAAGAATGCGACTAGCAAACGTCGTTATTGAAACCCCGGCTTGCCCAAATCTTGTGGCTTCTGCGGCACCCGCAACACCCGCTCAACATCATAGCCAACCGCCGCCAACTTGCCGCGCAGCTGCTGATACAGCGCCTCATCCATCGCGGCCGTGCGCGCAAACACCCATGCCAAGTCCCGGCTCGGGTGGCCAACCAGCGCCCAGCTGTAGTCGGGCGCGGTTTCTAGAATTAGATAGTCAAATTTAAACGGCCAAATAAACTGCGCCAACCAGCGCGCATTGCTGTTCTTATCCACCACCCATGCCACACCGGACCACTGTTTGATCGGGTGATCAAAGTCTTTTTTACGGAAGAAATACAGATCATCCATGCGCCCGTCCGCACGTGCGCGATATTCAACATAGCCACCGACTTTGCCCGCTTCGGCGCGGTAAGGAATATTGGCAATTACATACCAACGCCCCATAAATTTTTCTAGATCAACCTTGGCCTGCACCTGCAGTGGCGCCAGATTTTCACGCTTGGTCGTCGTGGGCGCACAGGCTATGCACAGCAGGGGTAGCGAGGTGCAAATCAGCATTCGTCGTAAGGTCAGCATAAGAGCTCCAGGCTGTAGTTCAACGGTGACAGAGTGCCTCGTTGCAGGTGAGGGTTTGGTTAGGGTTGCAGGGCCTTCATAAAGCAAATTATCCTCGGTAGCTGGTATGCACAACAGAGCAATCTAAATTCGCGCTAAATGAGTCTAATGCGAAGCATTGCTGCTGCCGACTTAGCAGTAAAGTGTGTGAGTGTTCGCGCAGTGCTAGGCCCAAAAGATTTGCGCCTTCGATGCGCGTTAGCGCAATTGCCTTCGTCCTCTTGTTCCACAGCTCATTTAAGGACTGCCATGAAATCCCGACTCAAACTGATCGCACTCATCGCTGCTTCGGTCCTGCTTTGCGCGAACACCGCCTATGCGGGCTTCACACCCAAAACAACAATAGGTCTTAAAAATGGTGAAGAAATTGATAACGAGGGCGCGCTGGATGACGGCACCCAGACTGAAGTCAGGGGCTGCGAAGACTACGACGACGCAAACTGCCCTACGCCTGCTGCCGCAGAGCCCGCTCCGGCTGAGGAATCTGCACCACCAAGCGACGAGGCGG
>JAYVAQ010000120.1:0-6554 GCA_043750875.1 Rhodanobacteraceae bacterium | reverse complement strand
GCCACGGTGGCCTCTTCGCCCATCGTATGTACGCTGCGAAACACATTAGCCGTGTATTCGCGGTAGTAGCGGTCACTCGCCAAAATGGCGGACTCAAACTTTTGCGCGGTGTTGGCTGAGTCTAAATAAATCAATGGCTTACCGTTGATTATTCGTTTGAGGCCTGGGAATAATTCTCGAACGCTGAGCCAGTCCTGTGGCAAAGAAATCGACGTCATACAATTTCCTTAGCTGCGGAAGTCAAATCCGCAGCCGGAAGTTTCGCCGTCAGCAATGCGATGAGTTTGGCGCGCAATTCTTGATCCGGTATCGCTTCCAGCATCTCTTGGCAAAACGCCACGGTTAAAATTTGGCGTGCTCGCGTGGCGTCAATGCCGCGCGATCGCAAATAGAACAACGCATTATCGTCCAGCTGCCCGATCGTGGCACCGTGGCTGCACTTGACGTCCTCGGCATGAATCTCAAGTTCGGGCTTGGTGTCAATTTCGGCAGCATCGCTGAGCAGCAAGTTATTCGTCCTTAACTGCGCGTCGGTGCCGTCGCTACCTTTAGCGACATAAATACGACCGTTAAACACCGAGCGTGCACGCGCGTCGGCCACGGCCTTTACCCGCGTGCTGGAGGTGGTATTCGCTACGTTGTGGTTCAAAACTAGTTGTGTATCGCAGTGTTGGCGGCCATGTAGAACGCTCAAGCTCAGTACTTCCGCGTGGGCGCTAGCACCCTCGAGCGTGATGTGAAGCTCGTGGCGCGCAAGCTGGGCGCCTAAATTGATATCAATAATGCGCACGTTGGCCCCGGCTGCAACCGTGATTTCGCTGCGTTCGATCAGGCTTGCAGAATCGCTTGCCAATTGCGCACGAATCAGCGTGAGCTCGGAATTAGTAGCCAGCGAAATCTGCGTCAGAAAATTGCTGAAGGTATTTTCGGCCTTGCCGGTGTGGTGCCAAAGCAGTGTGGCTTGCGCACCGGCCTCAAGCGTAAACACGTGCGACTGCTGCACTATTGCACTGGCTTGATTTGGGCTTAAGAAAAAAGACTGCTGGCCGTTAAGCGCATGCGTGAACGCTTCTGAATTGGCCGCGAGTTCGGCAAACACGCCGGGCGTTTTGCTTTTGCGGTCATTTTGTTGACCGCTGCCCGGCAACGGCGCTTTTGGCGCGACGCTGAGCGCCAAGTCCGCGTCCAGTTCATTCGCCAATGCGCCCACTTGCAATTTTGCTGCAGCCAAATCTAAAGCGCGCAGGCTGGTGTATTTCCAAGACTCGGTTTTGTTCGTGGGCAATTTCAACGCGGCAGAAACATCGCCCAGCTTTTGCAGCAACATTACGCAGTCTCCGCTAGCTTGCGCTCTTTAATCCACGCGTAGCCTTGCTCTTCAAGCTTCAAGGCCAAATCTTTGTCGCCGCTTTGCACGATTTTGCCATCCGCCAACACGTGCACGAAATCCGGCACGATGTAGTCGAGCAAGCGCTGATAGTGGGTAATCACCAAAAATGCGCGCTCTGGGCTGCGCAGCGTATTGACGCCTTCAGCAACCATTTTTAGTGCGTCGATGTCTAAGCCAGAATCGGTTTCGTCCAAAATTGCAAGCTTGGGTTCCAATAGCGCCATTTGAAAAATCTCATTGCGCTTTTTCTCGCCGCCGGAAAAACCTTCGTTGACCGCACGCTGCAGCAAATCATCTTTGACGTGCAGCACTTTCAGCTTTTCTCGCACCAGCTGCAAAAAAGCGCGCGAATCCATTTCCGGCTCGCCACGATACTTTCGCTGGGCGTTCAAAGCGGCGCGCAGAAAGTAAGTATTGTTCACGCCAGGGATTTCGACCGGGTATTGGAAGGCCAAAAACATGCCTTCGCCCGCGCGCTCATTGGCCTCTAATGTGAGCAAGTCTTTGCCATTAAAATGTACCGAGCCTTCGGTAATTTCATAACCATCGCGGCCGCTTAGCACATAGCCCAGCGTTGATTTTCCGGCACCATTAGGCCCCATGATGGCATGCACTTCGCCGGGCTTGACGGTCAGGTTCACGCCTTTAAGAATTTCCCGTCCCGCGACGCGGGCGTGCAGATTTTTGATTTCTAACATAATTAGTTTGCTTTCTTTATTGGTTTTGCTTTTTTTGTTGCGACTGCTGCACCTAGCAGCCCCGCAAACTTCTTACTTTTTTCAAATTCGCGCACATCGGCTAGGTCTTTAGGGCGCGCACTTGCGCGTTTGTTTGCGACTAAGTCTGGAACAGAAATAAACGGCACGTTTAACCCACAAAGTGGCCCAATGACGCGTCTTGGATAGCAATCTTCAAATTCGCGACCGCTAATACCGAGTAACAGATCAATTCGATTGGGCGGGTTACCAAACATGAAAACGCCTTCAGTTTGCATAAACTGTTCGGCGGTCGGATTTAACGACGCAAATCCGAATTCGTTTAGTGTATCTACAACTTTGCCGGCATTTTTTCGATCTGTTGCTAGCCAAAAATCTAAGTCTTCTGTTAAACGCGGGAAGCCCAGAACGTTTACGGCAACTCCGCCGACAATCATGAATCTGACTTCATGCTTTTGCAGCAACTCGATAAACTCGATCAAATCCCGGATCAGTTCCATAGTGTTGTTTTATCCAATTGGCCCGCATTAAAAGGTAGCGTTCACAGCGTTGTAGGTCAGTCATGAATGCGTATTCATCAACAAGGCTGGGCTCATCGTCTAGTTTGAAGTAGCGCATGACCAGAGCGACTTCCCGACCTGGAATTTTTGTCGTTGCGCTGTTCTCGTTAGAAATCATCCCACCGCCCCTTCCAAACTTACTTCAAGCAGCTTTTTGGCTTCCACTGCGAACTCCATTGGCAGTTCGCGAAATACCTGCTTGCAAAAGCCGTCCACAATCAAACTAACCGCGTCTTCTTTGCTTATGCCGCGCGCTGCGCAGTAAAACAGTTGATCGTCAGAGATTTTCGACGTGGTGGCTTCATGCTCGACAATAGCGTTTGGCTGTTTGACTTCAATGTAGGGGAACGTGTGGGCGCCGCACTGCTTGCCAATCAACAGCGAATCGCATTGAGTAAAATTACGCGCGCCGACGGCAGATTTCTCAACCTTTACCAAGCCGCGATAACTATTTTGCCCGCGCCCAGCGCTAATGCCTTTGCTGATGATTTTGCTTTTCGTGCCACGGCCAATGTGGATCATTTTGGTGCCGGTGTCGGCCTGCTGCCGGTGGTTGGTCAGCGCGACAGAATAAAATTCGCCAGTAGAATTTTCGCCAATCAAGACACAGCTTGGGTATTTCCAGGTAATCGCGGAGCCCGTTTCTACCTGGGTCCAGCTGATTTTGGCGTTTGCACCACGGCATTCGCCCCGCTTGGTCACGAAGTTATAGATGCCGCCTACACCGTTTTCATCGCCCGGGTACCAGTTTTGCACCGTCGAGTATTTTATTTCAGCAGACTCCAACGCAACAAGTTCAACCACCGCCGCATGCAGTTGGTTTTCATCGCGCACGGGTGCTGTGCAGCCTTCCAGGTAGCTGACATGGCTGCCTGCTTCCGCGATGATAAGGGTGCGCTCAAACTGCCCAGTATCGCGCGCGTTAATTCGGAAATAGGTCGATAGTTCCATCGGGCAGCGGGTGTTCTTCGGGATGTAAACGAAGGAGCCATCGGAAAATACCGCCGAGTTCAGCGCGGCAAAATAATTGTCACCCGTTGGTACGACCGTACCAAGATATTGTTTGATCAATTCTGGGTGTTCCTTGACGGCTTCAGAAAACGAGCAAAACAATACGCCGGCCGCGTTCAGTTCCTTTTTAAAAGTTGTGCCGACGGAGACCGAATCAAATACCGCATCGACCGCTACGCCCGCAAGTCGGGCGCGCTCATGCAGTGGTACGCCAAGCTTCTCAAAGGTCGCAAGTAGCTTTGGATCGACTTCATCCATGCTTTTTAGCAAATTTTTCTTAGGCGCTGCGTAATAGCTCAAATCTTGAAAATCAATCGCAGCAATTTCGAGCTGCGCCCAGTTGGGTGGCGTCATCGTGAGCCAATGGTGATAGGCTTTTACGCGCCATGCGGTCAACCAGTCAGGCTCGTTTTTCTTTGCCGAAATCGCACGCACAACCGCTTCACTGAGGCCTTTGGCAAAGCTTTCGGTTTCAATGTCGGTGGTAAAGCCGTGCTCATAGCCGCGTTTGATGGCATCGTGAACCGCCTGCATGCCGCTACTGTCGGCACTCGGTGCATCTCTCGCTGCCTCAGCCTGCATGCCTCCGCTGTCAACGCCCGGCGCCTCTGACATTGGTTCAATCTTTGTTTCAATAAGTTCTTGCGCATTCATATCGTTGTTTCCTTAAACCTGCGCTGCAACAGCGATTGGGCGCGGCGCAAAAACCGCTGAATTGTCCGGCACCGCGAGATCGGCCAGCGTGACTGTTTCTAACGCTGTGATTAGCGCTTGATTAATTTTTCGCCAATGGCTTTTCGTGCCGCAAAATCCGGTCCGGACACAGTTGCCAGCATGTGCCGCGCATTCAGTCAGCGCCAATGGACCTTCGAGCGCAGTCAATACCTGCGCAATGTTGATTAGTTTGGGTGCGCGGCTGAGCTGGTAGCCGCCGCTGACGCCACGCGTCGCGCTGACCAGATCGGACTTGGCTAATTGCTTTAACAGTTTCGCAACTGTGCTGGCTGATATCCGTGTGTCAGCAGCCAGCGCCGGTGCCGAAATCGGTGCGCCTAGCTGTGCCATCCGCGCCAAAAGCGCCGTGGCGTAATCGCTAAGCTTGCTAATTTTGAGCATCAGGGACGCCACAAATATAAAGAGGACTAACATAGTCCTTTTTCAGTGTAAGTCGCATGAACGCAGGGCAGAGTTCCAGACAATTCTGCACGCTTTTCGCTAGTTTCTTCCACCATCTGAGTGCCATTCAAACTGACGGATCGTCATCCCCGAATGTTTTAGCTAGAAACGGCAGTTGGACGGACAATAGTGTGCCCCGTAGTTTGCCAATATGTTTGGGCTTCCCAGCGAGGACGGATTCGGCAGCATGCTCATTGCCTGCAACGACGAATCAACTGCGCTTTGGAGTCCAAAAAAGGTGCAATCTTGTTCGTAGCGACCTTCACCCTCAAGGTGAGCTGAGAAATGTTGAAATTCTTCAATAGAATCATAGCTTTGACGGAGTTAGCTAGCGGTCAACTGCCGTTTTTAGGTTTAGTCGGGGATCCATCCTGCACTTGCGCAAAGTACAGCAAATTGCAAAGGTGCAACGCCAAAACAAGGTCCCTGGATTCCCGCCAAAAGCACGCGGGAATGACGAACTCAGAGCGCCGCCGTCTCATTAAGTTCGAATCAGCGAAAATTACTGCGATTCCCCGTCAGTTTGAATGGCACCCCCACCATCTGCCTACTCATTGGGCTGTTGCACTTTTATGGTTTAGTCGCGGCTAGTCCATGGCTACAAACCACCCATTCCGGTACCACAACATGTTTTCTGTATAAGGTTTGCGTGCCCTGCGAGGAGTATCCATTTCCCATTGCTCAGATGCCACGTGTCAGTTACTCGCACTCGCACGTCGAATTTCTTGCCATTTAACTCGCCGCGTCGATGCAGTGCGCCCGTCAATACTGCGGTGCTTGCGCGAACACGGACGACCACGTCGGTTTTTTCGTTCACTTCAATGCTCAACCTGGCGATGTCTCGCAACATGTCGGCCTTTGACTTCTCGGTGAGCGCAGACGTGGTCAGTACAAATTTACTGTCGTAGTATTCTGCGGCGGCATCGACGTTGAGGTTAATGATTAACTCATTCAGCTCTATATCTCGCTGCTGCACAGCAAGGCGCGCTGAGTCATCAGACGATTGGGCAAATGCAGTTAAGGTAAATAGTCCTATAAAAAATCCGAGTAATAGGCCCGTGAATGGCCTTGCTTTTTGCAGTTTCTTTTGTAGCTGTGCCAGGAATTGCTCCTGCTGAAGTTCGTGTATTGCATTGTTGCTGTGCATGGTTTTTCCCAAAAACTGTCGGGTCGCGTTTTGTGGCTGCGCTTGCTCTGTGTTTTGTTGACCGCAATTTAGTGTCAAGATCGCTAAACGTCGGGCTTTGGAAAAACGAACAACATTTCGTGATTGCAAACCTGAACCTCTTTGCAAAATCGGCGTAGCGCCGTGCGACGTTTGGCCTTTGCGTACCCCTTTTTGCACGTTGCAAATGCTATCGCCGTTGTTTGCAACTGCGCTCGAAACGGATGCGCTTGAACTTGAACTAAGCACCTTTCTAGCGCATGGCGATTATGATCCTTGGGGCCGTAGCACCGGCGTTTCTGCGGTGCTTCGAAATAACAGCGAAAAAAGCGTTCAAGCCTATCTTGGCTGCGACGGCAACCATAAAGTACCTTGATCGCCATGGAACGCATACGCAGCGCCATGCGCCCAGATTTTCCCCTAGGCTTGGCTTTCGATATCTGGCTCGGCGATCAGCCTTTGTATCGTGCGCGGTTGAATTCAGTGTTCAATTCCAGGCGCTTCGCCGGCGTCGTGTTCATGCTGTCCGGGCGGGA
>JAYVAQ010000119.1:0-9871 GCA_043750875.1 Rhodanobacteraceae bacterium | reverse complement strand
CTCTGGAAACGCTTGCCCCAAATTCTTCAATGCTTCGCAGCTTTTTCGCAGCGCGTACTGACCGACAGGCAAAATCAACGAGGTTTCTTCAGCCAGCGCAATAAATTCTGCGGGCGAAATATTGCCGCGCTCAGGGTGTGCCCAGCGGGTCAAAGCCTCAAAGCCGACCACGCGTTCACTGGCGAATTCATAAAGCGGTTGAAACACCACGGAAAGCTCATCATTCTCAATGGCGCCCATCAATTGGCTTTCCAGGCGAAATTTATTGACCGCTTGACCGGCAAGTTTGGCTTGTCCAATTGCGGCTTTAGGGCCAGGATTGCTGGCTGAAGGTGCGCCCGTGCTGCCACGCGCCGCCAACAGGCCTGAGCGATAGCGGTGTAAAAGGCTGCCCATGAGCGCCCGCACAATCGGGTCCGCTTCATTCAAGCGTTCATGGATTTGATCCCGCTCGATAATCGTCAACACGCTCGCTTCAACCGCGCGCGCCTCAGCCGAGCGCGGCGCATCGTCAATCACCGCCATTTCACCAAGCAAATCACCAGCACTTAGATAACTGAGTACCAGGCGCTGCTGATTTTGCGTTACCGAAACTTCAATTTTGCCACTTTCAATCAAATACGCAGCGCCAGGCGCATCGCCTTCGCGAAAAACGACTTCACCGGCCTGCAGTTTGAGCGTGGCAGCCGTCATGCAGTGATTCGAGGTGTTTGCTGGATGCTTTGCCAAGGCAAAACACGTGCATTTACAACAGCTTTCATGGTGAGTGCGGAATTTTTTGACGGTTCAACTAAAGGATACACGCTCAAGCTTGCGCGCGCCCCCGCAAAATCGGCTGACTCGCAAGATTGTGGTAAATGTTTTGCCACCGCAAACTTGGGCATACTTCGGCCCGACAACGTTTTGCCAAGGACGGCCATGACCCAAAACACAGCAACTCTGCAAAAGCCCTATCGCCGAACCCCGATTGTTCGGGAGGTGCGCGCTGATTTAGACACGCCGTTATCGGCATATTTAAAGCTGGCGAATCAGCCGAATAGCTTTTTGTTGGAATCCGTCGAAGGTGGCGATCGCTGGAGCCGCTACTCGATCATTGGCCTGCCGGCAAAAAGGATTTATCGATTGCGGGGTAAGACCTTGCGCATCGAGGAATATGGGCAATTGCTGGAAAGCCGCGAATTAAGCGATCCAATTGCGGAGTTAGCGGCGATTTCGCGCAGCTTTGAAGTGGCAGATATACCTAATCTACCCAAGTTTTCGGGTGGGCTGGTCGGCTATTTTGGTTTTGAAACACTGAGTTACGTCGAGCCCAAAATCAAAAGCGATGCGAATCCAGACGAGCTTGGTTTGGATGATGTGGTTTTGATGCTGGCCGATGAGTTGGCGGTTTTTGATTTGAAAAAAGGCGTGATTTCTTTAATCGTGCACGCAGATCCGGACGTTGATGGCGCGCTGGCAGCGGCGGAGCATCGCTTGAATCAGCTCAGCCATCAGCTGCGCTTGGGCGGCGTGAGCTATCCAGATGCGCTGGCCTCGCTTGCGATCAACGAGGCGGATTTTCGCTCGGGTTTCAGCGAAGCCGGTTTCAAAGATGCGGTCACTGCTGCGCAAGAATTTATTTTGGCGGGGGACGCCTTCCAAGTGGTGCTGAGCCAACGCATGAGCGTGCCTTTTACCGCCCGGCCGCTGGATGTTTATCGCGCGCTGCGGGCAATGAATCCTAGTCCTTATATGTACATGTTAAATTTGGGCGACACCCATATTGTTGGCGCTAGCCCGGAAATTTTGTTTCGCTGTCAGGATGGCGAAGTCACTGTTCGCCCGATTGCTGGCACCGCATTACGCGGTGCCACACAGGAATTGGATGACGCCAATGCTGCCGCGCTATTGAGCGATCCAAAAGAATTAGCCGAACATTTGATGCTAATCGATTTGGGCCGAAACGACGTCGGCCGCGTTGCGGTACCAGGAACGGTGCGGGTGCCGGATCAAATGGTGATTGAGCGCTATTCGCACGTCATGCACATTGTTTCCCAAGTCGTCGGCACCTTGCAGCCCGGCCTGGATTGCTTTGATGTATTTCGCGCCTGTTTTCCGGCCGGTACCCTTTCTGGAGCGCCAAAAATTCGCGCAGTCGAAATTATCCAAAAATTAGAGCCTGTGAAACGCAATTTGTACGGCGGCGCGGTGGGCTACATTAATTGGCGCGGCGAGTCAGACTTAGCCATCGCAATTCGCACCGCAGTCATTAAAGACGGGCGTTTATCGGTGCAAACCGGTGCCGGGATCGTCGCCGATAGTGATCCACAAAAAGAATGGGACGAAACCATGAATAAAGGCCGCGCGGTATTTCGCGCCGTCGCGCAAGCCAGTCGGGGGCTTTGAGATGAGTGCTGATCAAGCGAGCGAAAACCCGCACGGCTATGCGTTTGCCAGCGACAACACGGCACCGGCGACACCGGAAGCGCTGGCGGCATACACCGAGTTAACCGGCAATGCGCCTGCGCCTTCATACGGCAGCGACGCAATCACGGCCAAGGCGATCCAGACGCTGCGCGAATGGTTTGAAATTGAAGCGGAGATTTTTTTTGTCTTCTCCGGCACCGCCGCGAATGCGCTGGCAATTAGTGCCTTGCGCGCACCGTTTGAAAGCGTGTTTTGTAGCAATGAAGCGCATATCGAAAAAGACGAATCAGCTGCGCCCGAATTTTTCGCACAAGGCTTAAAGCTGCATCTGATCGGCGATGCGCGCGGCGACAAACTCGATTTGGCCAAAGCCAGTGACGCGCTGCGCACCAATCGCGGCATGCATTCGCCGCAGCCACGCGTGATTAGCGTGACGCAAACCACGGAATTTGGCACTTTTTACGACGCCGACGAACTCGGTGAAATTAGCCACTTTGCGCGCAAAAACAAGCTGCATCTGCATATGGACGGCGCGCGCTTTGCGAATGCGTTGGCGCACTCGAAAAAAACACCGGCGGAATTAACCTGGAAGACTGGCGTGGATGTTTTGAGTTTGGGCGGCACGAAAAATGGCGTTTGCACCTCAGAAGCGGTGGTGTTTTTTAAACCCGAACTGGCGCAAGGCTTTCTCAATAGACGCAAGCAGGGCGGCCAGTTGCTGTCCAAAATGCGCTACTTAAGTGCGCCTTGGCTAGGTGCACTGCCTAGGTTTATCGAACGCGCCGCGCACGCGAATGCAATGGCGCAAAAGTTAAGTGTTGGACTGCAAAACAGCGGTCTGAAGCTTGCATTTCCGGTGCAGGCTAACGCCGTGTTCGTGCATCTAGATTCGGCTCAAGTTCAGTTCTTGGAGGCGCGCGGTTGGCATTTTTATTGGTTTTGTGGCGCGGATATCTATCGCTTTGTGTGTGCCTGGAATACTGTTGAGGATGCGGTTTTGGCGCTGCTGGCGGATGTACAAAAAGCAAGGTTTGATGAAAATTTAATTTCTCAGTGACTTACCGTTCTGTCATCCCGGCGCACGCCGGGATCCATTTTGCTCTTCACGCGGCGTGCTCAATGGCATTAACCAAGCCCGAAAATGGACCCCGGCCTGCGCCGGGGTGACGTAAAGAAAAAAATTTATTTCGGCAATATTTAGGTGGCATCAACACGATGCTAACTACGGATACTTAAAGGATTATCGTGCATAAATCCCTATTGATTTTAAGCGTGCTGGCCTTAAGTGCCTGCACCAATCAGACGGTAAAACCCGCCTCTGCAACCGCATCACCAACTAGCGAGGTCGTCGCCAAAGCTTTGACTATGGGCGAAATTATTGCGGCGTCTAAACCCAGTGAATGGCGTGCGCTTGATCCTGAAAACCTTCTTGTCATGCAAACCGCACGCGGCACGCTGGTGATCGAATTAGCCAGCGCGTTTGCACCGGAACACGTCAAAAATCTAAAAGCGTTGGCGCGTGAAGGTTATTTCGACGGTTTAGCGATCACCCGCAGCCAAGACAATTTCGTGGTGCAGTGGGGCGATCCAAACGCGGAAGATGAGGCCAAGCGCAAACCAATCAAAAGCGCACGCAACACGCTGCCCGCTGAGTTTGAAGTTGCGATTGCTCAAGTCGCGCAGTTTACCAAATTACCCGACTTTGATGGTTTTGCGCCAGAAGTTGGTTTTAGCAACGGCTTCCCGGTTGGGCGCGACCCGGCCGCAGGTCTAGTTTGGCCAGCGCATTGTTACGGCGCGGTCGGTGCAGGGCGCGATGTGGCAGTGGAATCTGGCAGCGGTGCTGAGCTTTATGCGGTTACCGGCCACGCGCCAAGGCAGCTTGATCGCAATATCAGCATTGTGGGCCGTATTGTCGCGGGCATCGAAGTGTTAAGCGTGAGCGCGCGCGGCCCAGCACCAATGGGCTTTTACGACAAAGCCGAGCTGCGCACGCAAATCACGTCGGTCAAACTCGGTAGCGATTTAGCGAGCGACGCGCGCCCAGCATTGGAAGCCTTGCGCACCGACAGCGCCAGTTTCACCGCCCTTGTGGAAGCGCGTCGCAATCGCAAAGATGACTGGTACAAGCGGCCCGCAGGCTATATCGATTTGTGCAGCGTGCCCTTGCCCGTTCGGGCGCGCTAACGTTTAAAATGGAACGTAGTTTGCAGAGATTTTTTCGGCAGGCATTACATCATCCATAACAACCCTATTGCGGCCCGCCGCTTTCGCCGCATAAAGCGCACGGTCGGCGCGTAGTAGCAAGTTGTCAAATGATTTGTCTTGTGGGCTTAAGACGCCCACACCAATCGACACAGTAATCCGACGCTTGTCGTTTTTGAGCTGGAAAGCGGTGTTTTCGACCGCTGCACGCAGATGCTCAACAGTTCGATTTGCCGCTTCGGCCGCCGCATTTTCAATAATCGCGACAAATTCTTCGCCGCCATGCCGTCCAATCAAATGCTTGCCGTGTAGTTGCTGGCTCAGCACCGAAGCCACGTGCCGAATGGCGTAGTCGCCGGTATCATGTCCAAACTGATCATTGATTTTTTTGAAATGATCAATGTCAATCATCGCCACAGCAAGCGGGCTTTGCGCATCTTTCAAAGCATTAAAGCGCTGTTCGCCGGTGTCGGCGATCATGCGACGGTTCGGTAATCCCGTTAGAAAATCGGTGGGTCAGCGCCGCTGCAACAATATGATCACCGCACCGGCACCGCCCAAGCCTGCGGGTGCGGAATTAAATGCAATCACATCCTTACGCCGCCGCAACTCGAAATCCACCATCGATTTCAGCACGGCACCCGAATCCCCAGAGCGTAAGCCTTTGCCATGAATTACCAAAACGCACAGCTTTCCGGCGTCACGCGCTTCATGCAGATATTGATGCAGATATTTTTTCGCGGCGCTGGCGCTCAAGTGATGTAAATCGAACTCCTCGCTAATGCGGAACTGGCCGCGCTTGAGTTGGCGCATGAGTTTGGGCGAATGGCCATCGGCCAGATAACTGATGTGCTCGCTGCCATCAATACGCGCGGCATCGTCGGGCAATTGAAAGAGTTCAGTAATGACCTGCGCTTCATCCGCGCGGCTCATCGCGGCATCAGGTACGGGTAACGGTGGCTGGGCGGGTGTAGCGACGGGTGCAAACTTGCGCACGTGGCCAATGAGGCTTTGAAAAACTTCTGCATCGCTCAGTGATTCAGCTTCAACCGCCTGTTGCAAGGCATCGCTGCCGTGGCGAGCGGCATTTTCTGCCCGCCTTGCCTGCGCTTTAACTTCATTGAGAGGCCGAATATCTGTTAGTCGCCGAACTTTCATAATTGAGAGGCCGAATATCTGTTAGTCGCCGAACTTTCATAGGTGAACTGCTGTGCGGATGCCGCTATGATAGGGGCTAATTTTGCTTTTGACGCGGATGGCCGATGCGCCTGTTGGTAAGTAACGATGATGGCGTGTTGGCGCCGGGCATTATTGCCTTGGCGCAAGCATTGCGCGAACTGGGTGAAGTCACAGTTATGGCCCCGGACCGGGATCGCTCTGGCGCTAGTAATTCTTTGACGCTGGGTCAGCCCTTGAGCGTGCATGAGCTTGAGCCAAATCGGTATTCGGTAAATGGCACGCCCACCGACTGCGTGCACTTAGCGTTGGGTGGGTTTTTAGCGCAGACGCCCGATATCGTGGTCAGTGGCATCAATAATTCCGCCAATATGGGCGATGACACGCTTTATTCTGGCACGGTCGCGGCCGCCATGGAGGGGCGCAATCTGGGTTTGCCGGCAGTCGCGGTGTCATTGTGCAGTGCCGATCACAAGGGCAAATATTTCGAGAGTGCCGCCCGCGCTGCGGTGTCGGTAGTGCGCCAGTTGATGCAGGATAAATTGCCTTCAGACACGTTATTAAACGTGAATGTGCCTGATTTGCCCTGGGAAGAAATTAAAGGCTATGAAGTTACACGCTTAGGCATGCGCCACCGTGGTGAGCCCTCGATACGCCAATTCGACCCGCGCGGGCGCGCCATTTATTGGATTGGTGCTGCAGGTCCTGAGGCGGACGGCGGTCCCGGTACTGATTTTGATGCGATCCGGCGTGGCTATGTATCGATCACGCCAATTACTATGGACTTGACGCGCTATACCGCGATGGACACAGTCAAGCGCTGGGTCGGGGCCCTGTGAGTATGTCGATTAATCAAGTTTCTACGATGGATTTTTCATGATGGTCAGTCGTTTATCGCCAATCGCGAATCAAAATGGACAAGGCATTACCAGTCAACGGGCGCGGGATCGCATGATTGACCGCCTACGCGCCCAGGGTATCAGCGATGGTCGTGTGCTGGCAGCGATGGCGAAGGTACCTAGACATTTATTTGTTGATGAGGGCTTTCAATCGCGCGCCTATGACGACACCGCTCTACCGATTGGTTTTGCTCAAACGATTTCACAGCCTTGGGTGGTTGCGCGCACAGTGGAGTTGGTGCTGACCCATTTTGATCGTGAGGGAAGCTCGGCGCAAAAAGTTTTGGAAGTGGGTACGGGATGCGGCTATCAAGCGGCGGTTTTGGCGCAAATATGTCCAGAAGTATTCACCGTCGAGCGCATTGATGAATTGCTGCGTGGCGCCAGGCGGCGCTTACGCCACCAGGGGCTGGATTCGATTCGCTCGAACCATGCGGATGGCCAACTAGGCTGGCCGGCACTGGCACCTTTTGACGCAGCGGTCGTTGCCGCCGGTGGTTTGGCACTGTCGCAAGAATTTTTCGCGCAAATTGCGCCAGGTGGGGTCGTTGTGGCACCGGTTGGCGATGCGCGCCAACAGGTTTTAACGGTGTTTAGAAATACCTCGTCCGGCTGGGTACAAGAAGCGGTGGCCAATGTCATGTTCGTACCGTTACTAGGCGGTGTCGCGTGAGTATCCCAAAAAGCCTGCCGCCAATTTGCGCACTGGTGCTAGTCACAACTTTAGCCGGCTGCATTGACCCGCAAGTGGGCGTGCGCCGCGCGGGCTCAAACAGCAGCACCAATAGCGTTAATCGCATTACAACCAGGCCGACAGTTGGCGAGCACGTCGTGCAAAAAGGCGAAACGTTGTACGCAATCGCTTTCAAGCATGCAGTTGATTTCCGTGACATCGCGCGCTGGAACAACATTATTGACCCTTACACTATTTACCCGAATCAACGGCTTTTGGTGCGTGACCCCACGGCTGCGCCTATTTTAGAGGCATCGGCGCGCCCAAACCCGCCGGTATCAACGACCTCAACAGCATCAACAGCAAATAGCGGCATCGTGGTCAATACAATTCCAGCGCAAACCCATGCCAGCTCGCAACCCATCAACGCAGGTACACCCGTCGATGCCGGCAATGGTGTGTCGGTTGCCGCAATTGCGACACCGGCACCGATTGCAACACTGGCACCGATTGCAAATGCACAACCGTTAAATGCTGTATCAGGGTCTGCGGAAAGCCCGGTCAACGCTCAAGGCATGCCAACCGGCTTTACTGATAGCGCTCCAACGGCGCAAACGCCCACTGTTGTTGCGTCAAACCGGCCTGGCGTAGTGCCGGCAAGCGCGCCCGCGACTGTTCCTGAGGCTGAAATTGTTGCACCGCTTACCGCGACTGTTCCCGGCATTAAGCCAACTGCGGGCCGCAATGGCTGGGGTTGGCCCGTGCAAGGCAAGCTTATTGGTACTTTTGCCAGCGCCGATCCTGGGCGTCAAGGCATTGATATTTTAGGGAATTTCGGTGATGCCGTGTACGCTGCGAACGCTGGCGAGGTCGTGTATTCCGGCCGCGGTATCATCGGTTATGGTGAGCTGATCGTGATTAAACATGATGATGCGACGCTCACTGCCTATGGCCACAACCGCAGGCGTTTAGTCAAGGAAGGCCAACGCATTAAGCAAGGCGAAATCATTGCTGAAATGGGGCGAGACCCTCAGGGCCGTGCGCTGCTGCACTTTGAGTTACGTCGCAATGGCAAGCCTGTCGATCCCTTAGGTGTTTTGCCCGCACGCGCCCGTTGACTATGGCGTTGAACGAGCAGCTTCAGCCCCCAAAAGTGCTGATCAAAGAAGATTTTTTGGCCGCGCACGCAACGCTTTTCGAGTCACTGCGTAAGTCAATTCCCTGGGAAGCAAGTATGGCGGTGCGCAAGACCGCGTCCTTTGGCGTGCCTTATAACTACGCGCAACTGCGCTATCCCGCGGTGCCTATGCATGCGGCACTCTTGCCGGTGGTGGCAAAGTTGCATGAGCAGCTCGGTATTGAATTCAATAATTGCCTGCTCAATCTTTATGAGACTGGCGAAAATACGATGGGCTTTCACGCCGACGATACCTCTGGGTTGCAGCCCGATACGGGTGTTGCGATTATTTCTTTAGGTTGCGCGCGCAAAATCACTTATCGCAGTAAGCTGATTCCGACTGTTCGACACGCTTTTAATCTGGCGCCGGGTTCACTGCTTTATATGGATTCAGCGGTGCAAGAAACTTGGGTGCATGCGATCCGTAAACAGCGTGATGTCGGCCCCAGAATTAGCTTGACTTGGCGGGCGTTTGGCAAAGGTTCCTATTGACCATGCTTTTACGATTAACCAATATTTCGCTGCCGCTAGCGCTCGATGCCAGCCCTGAACCAAGCGATTTGCGGCTAGCCGTTTGCGAGCGCTTGCAAATTGCCGATGACGAATTGCTCAGTGTGGCGTTATTTCGGCGCGCTTACGACGCGCGCAAACGTTCGGCAATAACTCTGATTTACACACTTTTGGTGCAAGTGGCTGATCCGGCTGCAGTTTTAGCGAAAAAGTTGCCACACGTCAGTATTGCCCCAGATACCGGCTATCACTTTGTGACCGTTCCCAAAGTGCCCAAGCACCGCCCGGTAATTATTGGGTTCGGCCCCTGTGGTTTGTTCGCTGCATTGATTTTGGCGCAAATGGGGCTGCGTCCGATTGTTTTGGAGCGCGGTAAAGCAGTGCGTGAACGCACCAAGGACACGTTTGGGCTTTGGCGTCAGGGTGTGTTGACTCCGGAAAGCAATGTGCAGTTTGGCGAAGGCGGGGCGGGCACGTTTTCCGACGGCAAACTGTGGAGCCAAGTCAGCGACCCTAAACACTACGGCCGCAAAGTATTGGAAGAGTTTGTTAAAGCTGGCGCGCCGGAGGAAATCTTGTACGTCAGTAAGCCGCACATTGGAACCTTTCGCTTGGTCAGCATGATCGAAAAAATGCGTGCGCAAATAGAGTCGCTGGGCGGCGAAATTCGTTTTCAAGCTCAGGTAAGCGATATTTTGATCGAAGACGGGCACGTGCGGGGCGTCAGTTTGGCTTCTGGTGCAACTTTGCGCTGTGATCAATTGGTGCTAGCGATCGGCCACAGCGCCCGCGATACCGTGGAAATGCTGCATCAGCGTGGTGTTT
>JAYVAQ010000118.1:0-3415 GCA_043750875.1 Rhodanobacteraceae bacterium | reverse complement strand
TTCGAAAGCCCTTACAAGAGGAATTCATACCATTAACTTAAGAAGCTTTTTTTGTTCGTCGTTGCGAGCGCAGCGAAGCAATCTCCTCCGCTTCGAGTTAAACGCGAGATTGCTTCACTGCGTTCGCAATGACGATACATTCCACGCGCGATTAAGTTACTGGTATGGCCCTGGATTCCCGCCTTCGCGGGAATGACGAACGAAGCCCAACAATTTCATCTACCAATTGAAGTCGTACCAAACAAGGAAACGCTCATGACCGTACAACGCATTACCGTCGACAAAATTGCCTCTAGCGTGCGCAACTTGAAGCTAACGCGCACCTTGAGTATCAGCGATAAAATCGATTGTCGTGAGGGCAGCGCGATTGCGGTGCGAGTGATTGGGGAAAAGTCTACCTACAACCAATTGGAAGATTTGCACGGCCGCTGGATGACCTTGCACGATGGAGATTTGGTCGTCGGCGTGCTGGGCAAACGCCGCGCACTGCATGGTTATGAGGGCGAAATGCCGGAAAGCTTAGCGGTCGGCGATCAGATCAATATGCTCAATATTGGCGGCGTGATGGGCCGATGCATTTCTTTTAACCCCGATGTCGGCCCACCTTTCAAGTTGGAAGTGCTGGGTCAGGTGCAAGTGTTTCCTGACTTCGGATCACGCGTGGGCGTACCCGGCCATATCAGCCGGGGTGCTATCGCCGGTAGTAAGGAAGCGATCAAAATCCCAATCGTGTTTATTGTCGGTACCTGCATGAATTCCGGTAAAACCTTTGCCGCCTGCGCGATGGTGCGCGCGCTGCACCAAGCCGGTTTGCGTGTCGGCGGCGCCAAGCTAACCGGAATCTCATTGATGCGCGATACCTTGAGCATGTACGACCACGGTGCCGAGTTGATTGCGGACTTCACCGATGCGGGTATTGTCTGCTCCGACCCCAGCCACGCCGCCAAAACTGCACGCGTGGTGTTGAGCGAACTGGCTAGCCGTGGCGTGGATGTGATCGTTGCCGAAACCGGGGACGGCATTATGGGCGAATACGGCGTGCAGGCGATTATGAGCGACCCTGAATTGCGCGGTTTAGGCAAAGTATTCGTGCTGTGCGCGAATGACCCGGTTGGCGTCGCGGGTGGCGTGGCGCACATGCGGGATAGCTTTGGCATAAATGTCGATATGGTCGCCGGCCCCGCCACCGATAACGCGGTCGGGCAACGCTTCGTACAAAGCCTAGGCATCCCGGCCCGCAATTCGCGCGTCGACCCGCGCGCGATGGGGGATTTGGTATTGGATTTGGTGCAAAAGGCGCGCGCCGGATAATTTTACCCCAAGCTGTTCTAATCGCCGCTTCACTTCTGATCTGAGTCTATGCATGTCCCTGAAAGCCACGGTTTATAAGCTTGAGCTACAAATATCTGATATGGATCGGCACTATTATCAGACGCACAAACTCACGATTGCGCAACATCCTTCTGAGACCGAGCAACGCATGATGGTGCGCGCATTGGCGTTTGCGCTGCACGCAGACGATGCGTTGAGTTTCGGGCGTGGTTTAAGCAGTGAGGACGAGCCAGATCTTTGGCGTCGCGATTTGACGGGCGAAATAGAGCTGTGGATTGATGTTGGGCAGCCGGATGAAACGCGCATTCGCCGCGCCTGCGGCCGGGCGCGAAAGGTCATCATTTACACCTACAGCGGCCATGGCGCACAGATTTGGTGGGATAAAAATGGGGCGTCTTTGGCACGCAACAAAAACCTAATCGTCATCAATTTACCTGGGCCAGCATGTCAACTAATTGCTGCAATGGCTGGGCGCACGATGAGCCTTCAGTGTCTTATCCAGGAAGGCCAAATCCAGCTTATGGATGCGGTAACAATGGTTGAAATCGAGCCAGTTTATTTGCTAGGTCAGCCAACCGAAACGTAAGTTTATTAACGTATAAACACTGAATACTATTCCGATTCCATTTCAAACGAGCAACTAGGCGGTGAGTGAGCAACGACGACAGGCGTACAGTTAGTACGTTGAGGAGGGCGGAGCGAACCAACGAAGTTGCTCTAATGAAATGGGATTGGAATTAGCTTTCGTCTAGCAGCCGGGTGATCAGCGAACTATGGCGATTTTGCTGCACGCTCGCCGATAGCCGACACGCAGCAACGATGGTTTTAAGCTCTTGTAATGCAATATCAAAGGCATCGTTGATCACAATAAACTCGAACTCGCCGCAATGCTGCATCTCTTCAACGGCATTGCGCATACGTTTGGCAATCACTTCTGAAGAATCTTGGCCGCGATTTTCCAAACGAAACTTGAGCGTATCGCGTGACGGCGGCAAAATAAAAATTTCGCGTGCATCTGGAAAGCTTATGCGCACTTGGCGCGCACCTTGCCAGTCGATTTCCAAAATGACGTCCCGATCGCTGGCTAGCTCAGTTTCCACCATCGCACGCGCAGTGCCGTAGTAATTGCCGTGCACCAACGCCCACTCTAAAAATGCGCCTGCGTCAATCTTGGCTTTGAATGCATCGGTCGAAATAAAATGGTAGTCCGCGCCATGAACTTCACCCGGCCGTGGGCTGCGGGTGGTAAAGCTGATTGATAGCCTGAGTTTGGAATCGCTGCGCATTAATTCGCGCACCAACGACGTCTTACCCGCGCCTGAGGGGGCTGCGATGATGAAAAGTGTGCCACTCATTGATCTGTGCCACTCATCGGTTCGTACCATTCATATGGTTCGTACAATTCATACCTTCGTTACTCACAGGCCCAATGCTTAAACTATTCGAGATTTTGCACCTGTTCGCGCACTTGTTCGACCAATACTTTCATATCAATGCCTAATTGACTGGTGCGGGCGTCCACCGATTTCGCGCCAAAAGTGTTGCATTCGCGGTGCAGCTCTTGGATCAAAAAATCCATGCGTCGTCCGATAGGCTCGTTTAGATTGAGGACGCGCTCAGCCTCAATTAAATGGATGCGAAGGCGTTCTAGTTCTTCATCCACATCAAGTTTGTGCAGGTTAAGGACAAGTTCCGCCTCTAAACGACTGGGATCTAGGGTGTCTTTAAATTCCGCCAAGCGCAGCGTCAGCTTCTCATGCAGCGCGGCTTTGATTTGCGGCAATAGCAATAGCGCTTGTTCACGCAATTGACCCAATTGCACCAATTTGTCGCGCAGTGTTTCTGCAAGCTTATTGCCTTCGCGCGCGCGCGCGGCATCAAATTCATTCAAGCATTCGCGAAAAGTGCTGATTGCAGCCTTCTTCAAACCTTCGCTATCACATTCACTGCCTTGCACTGCGCCCGGCCAAGCCAGTACATCGCTGGTGGACAGCGGCTTTAATTCTGGGTGGCGGTTGTGCAGGGCATCCGCTAGCGCCAACAAACCTTCTACCAAAGGCTGATTAAGCGCGAGCACGTCCTG
>JAYVAQ010000117.1:0-3734 GCA_043750875.1 Rhodanobacteraceae bacterium | reverse complement strand
AGGCTCAAGATTCTATTACGGCCTAGACAACGCAACGCCGAACAACACCATCAATTTGTTAGTGGTGGTGTTACACGAAATTGGTCACGGTTTGGGTTCAGCGAGCTACGCCGATGAAGTGACGGGCAATTTTCAAAACAACATCCCCGACATCTGGGCGCGCTTTATGTTTGATAGCGCGCAAAACCGAACTTGGCTGCAAATGTCCAGCGCTCAGCGTGCGACTTCAGCGGTCAACAACACGCTTTATTGGGATAGCCCAAGCATGCGCGTTGCCGCGCCTGGATATTTAAGTGTGGGTTCGGACGCGATGAATCGCGTGCGTTTATTTGCGCCAACGACTTTGCAGCAAGGGTCCTCGGTGTCGCACTTTGACACCACAGCAGCACCCAATTTACTGATGGAGCCCGCGATTAATCCTGGCATTCCATTAACGCTGGATTTGACGCGTCAACAGTTACGCGACATTGGCTGGTATCGCGACAGTAATGTGGACGGAATCGCCGATACGATTATCAATGTTCAACCCAGCGGCAATACTGTGAATTTGGGTAGCACGACGACGATTAGCTGGACGAACCAAGGCGGATTTGATAAAAATGTCGTAGTTGAGCTGTCCTTGGATGTGGGCATCACCTATAGCCCAATCACCACACCCGCACAGCCAGCGCAGGGCATTGTCAACACCGGAAGTACGGGAAGTTTTTCCTGGAACGTACCGAATAATATTGCGACGACACAAGCACGCGTGCGCGTGCGCGAATTTGATTTCGCAGACTTAGCCGGCAGTTCGGCTTCGAATTTCACGATTACGGTCGCTAATACCGCACCAAGCATTTCGCTTGCACAAGCGCCTACGCGCCAACAGGGTTCAGCGGCAAGCAGCTCGGTCATCGCAATGATTAGCGATACGCAAACCAGTGCAGGAAGTTTGGCGGTCAGTACTTTCAACGTTGCATCAGGCTTAACTGTAGGCACGCCAGTCAATACCAATGGCAGCGTCAGCTTATCAATCGCCGCGGGCTGTAGCGCGGCTGCTAGCAACAGTTTTGGCCTACGCGTCACCGACGCCGGTGGTTTAATCAGTGAAAGCACAATCACGGTTGCGATAAGTGCCAATACCGCGCCCACCTTAAGTTATGCGAGCGCAAATTTGGCCTTTGGTGCCAGCTTGCCGGTGAATCCAAGCGCAGGCCCGAGCGACAACGGCACGCTGGCGCTATCAATCATCAATATCGGTACCTATACCGGCGGTGCCTCAATATCAGCAGCGGGCGTGGTTAGCTTAAACATCGCACAGCCAGCGGGAAGCCACACCATTACCGTGCGCGCCCTCGACAATTGTAATCTTGCCAATGACGTGGCGCTGCCGGTAACTGTTGGGCCGCTCAACACTGCGCCCAGCTTTGCCGCTGGCGCTGCGATCACGCGCACCCAGGGCGAACAAAACAGCACGCCCGTTAGTTTGGGCGTCGTAAGCGATACCCAAACCGCCGCAGGCAGTTTGCTCGTAACGCAAGTCGGCGGCGGCAGCGCTGGTGGCGTGAATTTGTCGAATCTAGTGAATAGCGCGGGCAATATCACCGCTGCGATTGCTGCAGAATGCCAAGCCAGCAGCGGCACATTGCGCCTTCAGATTAGCGATGGCCAACTCAGCAGCATTGCAACGTTCACTGTCAACATTATCAACAACTTGCAGCCAGTATTCGGGAGCTATTCAGCGCAAATTTTGGCCCCGGGCTCGAATAAAAACGTTGTGCCCAGCGCACCGCCCTCGGATACCAGCCCAATTCAAAGCGTCAATGTGCAGATCGACCCGACTGGATATACCGGTAGCTTGAGCGTCACACCCGCGACTGGCATTGTGAGTCTGGGTAGTGTCGGCCCCGCAAACAATTTCACCGTCACGCTATTTGCGGCTGATACGTGTGGCGCGGTAGGCACCACCAATTTCACGCTCAGCATTGATGCGGACCGTTTGATTGCGGATGGCTTCGAGTAAGCCCTGCAGACGCTATAGCGCCAAGGGCGCGCTTCATACCAGCCCGGGGCAACGCCCCGGGGAAGATTTCATCGCACCACCACCCGATTTCGCCCACGCGCCTTGCCCTCATAAAGCGCCGCATCCGCCTGCGCAATCGCGGTTTCTATCGCCGCGTCCGGGCAAATAAGGCTCACGCCCAAGGTAATCGTGACCTCGCGCGGCGATGGTGTTTGCGCAGACGTTTGCGCACTTACCGCAAGGCGGCACTTTTCCGCCACAAACTGCGCCGCTGCCAAGTCTGTCTCCGGCAACAGCAGCACAAACTCCTCACCGCCCCAGCGCGCGACGGTATCGGTGGCGCGCGTGAGTGTGGCTAGCGTTGCGGCAGTGCGCGTCAGCACCGCATCGCCTGCGGCATGGCCGAAGTTGTCATTAAATGCTTTGAAATGGTCAATATCCACCAGCACCACACAGGCCGGGCGGCCGGTGCGCACCATGCGCGTGATTTCGCGCCGCCGCAAGGCGCTGTTTCAGCGCTAAGTTCGCCCGCTGCATCGCCGCAAGCTGCGCGCGCAGCTCGGCAAGCTCTGATTCCGCCGCCCGTGCGAAGGGTTGATCGCCTCGAACAAGTGTGGCTATCAGTGCTGCCGCACGACGCCAGTAATTTGGTTGATCGCCTAACGTTGAGTTTGATAAAAAACCAGACCAAGTCGCAATGCCTTTCATAACCATCCTTAAGCTGCTTCAACGGGTTCGACAAGTATCGGGAAAGTGCTCTTGTGTCCGAAACAAATTAAGGCATTGCAGTAGTTAAATTAGAAAGGCGATTATGGCTGAATATTTTTAGTTCACTACAATAAGCCTACGCCGAAATTACGCACGCAGCATTGGGCCAATAAGCTAGTTAATGATTTCAGGCGACTGAGGGCGACAGGCTTAGCTAAATCGCCCAAAAATGCCGCAAACTCATTCGAGTAACGCAATTAAAGCTGCAAAATCGCAAATCGCCTTTAATCATTTTGATTTATTTGGTTGGGGGTGCGCAAATGTAGTGGCCACATGCTGCAGTCATGTCAAATGACAGCCGTACCGAAAGGCTTCTCTGCTTAAACCCTCTCTGTCCAAAAGGTATAAGGTCATGAACAACAAAAAGTCTTCACCAAATCAGTGCGCGCTCGCTTGGGCGATACTTCTCAGTTTAGCAATGCCTTGTGCACACGCTGCGCACCTAGTCAAACTTGACTCCACAGTCGTCTCAAAAAGCTCTGCACAGAGCATTTACGAATTCAGCGGGTTGCAGCAACCACAGCTGGAACCCATAGAGTCCACTTCAGTTGATGGAGGCGTACTTGTACGTTTCGCCCAATATTTTGATGGTTATCCGATATACGGCGCATACATTACCGCAGAGTTAGGGGTGAGCGAATCTGCCGATGGGAATGCTTATATCGCGCCCGTCAAAAGCCTGTTGTCCGGGTATCAAGCGCTGGATTTTGAAGAAGATCTAAAAGGTTTTGTCATGGAGATGGATAAAGACCAAGCCTTTGCTGTGACGAAAGCTTTCCATACTGAGACAATCCTAAGTGTAGAACGTGAATACGCTGATCCATATATCTTCATCGATCAGTCGGGGCGGGCACGGAAGGTATTTTTAGTTGTCATTAGTGGTAACACAACGAATGGCGCGTTCCAAACTTCAACGCTTATGGACAGGGTCTCCGGTGCCGTTATTGAGCGCTGGGACTCCTTA
>JAYVAQ010000116.1:0-2181 GCA_043750875.1 Rhodanobacteraceae bacterium | reverse complement strand
GCACGCATTCATCGAGCGCATTCCGCATGTGTTGCCGATGTTTGACGATGCGCTCGCGCTGATGCAGGAACTCGCCGACGGGCAACACGGCGCGCACCGGGTGCTCTATCTGTCGAACATGCCCACCACGTTTGCCGATGTGTTGGAGGCGCGCTGCCCGTGGATCGCTCGATTCGAGGATGGCATTTTTTCCGGACGTGTGAAGTTGGCCAAACCGGATGCCGCGATTTATGAAGCCGCCGAGCAGCGCTTCAACCTTGACCCCGCGCAGACATTGTTCATGGACGACTCGCCGCCGAATGTGTATGCGGCGCGAGCCCGTGGCTGGCGTTCAGAAATTATTGACAGCCCGCAAAGCGTGCGCAACGCGCTGATTGCGCACGGAGTTTTGCGGTCCTCGTAGCGAATTTTTTTGCTACAGCTTTCTGCCGTAAGCCTTATTTAATCAGGGCAAAGCACCCTATTTATGTGTTTATCGACTTATGGTCAATTTCTATACGCTGCGCTTGTTAAATAAGCGTCAGCAAGTAAAGCTGATCTGAAAAATGTTGCCGCAGCGCATGGCGACGTCACGACCAATCAAGCGTGCGGCTCGCGAAACACGAGCACCCGTGCACCTAGATCACGCAAACAAAAACGCCACCCTGGCGTTGGCTGGGGTGGCGTTTTTGCTGCTGCTGTGTTGGTGGACCCGGCGGGAATTGAACTGAGTTGATATGTCCTTGATTCGTCTAGGCATATTGGCAACGCCGCAAACACGTAGGCACTAATGTCGACACTCTCCAGTCAAGTGTGCAAAAAATGCAACAGAAAAGCACCGAATGCGCTACGTTGCCGCGCTATGAATGCGCATGTCGTTGCTACTTAATGATCCGGTCGGCTCTGCCTCAACTCTCGCTTATTCCGTCAGGAATTGCTAAAAGGCTGGTCCCGTCACATCGCGCAAATTCGCTTCAGTACGTGTTGAATACTCGGTGAGTAATAACTGACTGCAGTCAGCTGCCAACGCGGAACAAGCCCACCGAATCTGCGGCGCTTTTCCCAAAGCACTTGCAGGCAGTTGCTGAATAGGCAACAGCGAAAAATTAGAGTGCATATGCACGCTACCTCACGGTAAATGTCCCATCATTCGTAAGGATGGAACCGCCAATTTGTCGCACTTTGATTTCGTAGGGGCGATTGGTACCCACCGTCGACATCGTCCGTGTTTTCGACCACGTGTTGCTGTTGCCACCATTTCGCGTCAGAAATTCCGAATTACGGGCATCCGGAAAGACTAATTCAACACTGCCCACCGCAGATGGGTTGTCGACTGTCACACTGAACGTGATCTGCTGATTCTTCAGTACGACGGTGGGACTCGCACCAAAGCCTGTGACGTTAAGCGTCACGGCAGGCGGTGCGGGCGGGTTTACGGTGAACATACCGTTGCCGATCTGCGTAGAACTATTTGCCACGTGAGCGGTAACAGTGAAAGGAAACTGACCCGCGTTGTTCATCACTCGGCTATAGGCCCACGTGCCGCTCGAACTATTCACCGACGCGATCTCAACACCACCACTAGCGTACGTTATTCGCACCGTAATCGCACCACTTCCAGAAACCATGCCGTTAAGATTGACCGTCCCTCCAGTCGTGACCGTTTGATTGGCTGAATTGCTAATTCGCCCAGTAGGAGGTGCAACAGGCGGCGGAGCGACTGCCGCGACTCGAACCTGAGCCCACACGGTGGCACCTACCTGAACGCCGCTGCCGTTCATCAAAGCCCAGTTCTGCCTTACCGTCTGTACATTGTTTAGTGCGGTCGGCACCATCAAATTCATACTGAACGTATAGGACGCCCCCGGAATGACGCTGCCGCTAACGCAGGCGCTCGCACTTCCGAGGGGTTGCGCGCCCTGCGGACGAAGACAGTACGATGACGTCCATGTTGATGTTCCGTTGTTTTGCAATGTCCATGACTTTGCGGTGGCGCTGGATGCCGCGACATAACTGTCATCCCGCAACGTTTCGCTTACAAATTGCATGCTGTCACGCAATGGTGGCGGCGGCGGCGCTGCCAGCACCGTGTATGTTCCAGCACGTTTGAGAACGTTGCTTGAACTCTTCTGGTACACGCGGACCTCAAATGGCTTACCGGTGCCCGCCTGCAGCATCTGGCGTGTGCGCGCCCAAGTGTTC
>JAYVAQ010000115.1:0-4128 GCA_043750875.1 Rhodanobacteraceae bacterium | reverse complement strand
GCACGTCCGGATAGCAGCGCAATACGGTTTCTAGATTGTGGTTAAACACATCCGGCGGCGCGATTTTTAGCACCGCCAGCGCACGATCCATGCGGCCCTTGCCGCGAAAATCTGGCACCAACACCTCGATCACAATATTGGGTGCCGCCGCGCGCGTTTCTTCAATACAGCGCACAAAATGGGCGGCGCCACCATCAGCCAAATCATCCCGATCCACTGAGGTAATTACGACGTAGCGCAGCGCCATCTCCCGAATTGTCTTGGCCAAATTCGCCGGTTCATCCGCGTCGGGTGGTTTGGGGCGGCCATGCGCGACATCACAAAACGAGCAGCGGCGCGTACACACCGAACCCAAAATCATAAATGTTGCGGTGCCCTTGCTAAAACACTCGTGAATATTCGGGCAAGAGGCCTCTTCACAAACGGTCACTAAGGAATTTTCGCGCAGCTTAGCCTTTAAGCGGTCGACGCTGTTGCCGGCAGGCAGGCGCACACGTATCCAGGAGGGTTTGCGTAGCCGTGGCGCGTCTTCAAAGCGAACCGGGGAGCGCGAAATTTTGTCCTCTCCGAGTTGTTTGACGCCCGCAATCAATGTCGAGGGAATTAGTTTGGATGCAAGAGGCTGAGTTGGAAGCTCCGCAGGAGGACTGATTGAGTTCACAAGCATGCAGATATTGAAATAGTGGCCTGCAATAGTACACGCTCAAGCGCACTGCCTTTGGTTGGGAATGCTTGCCGTCAACGATTCACACAGGCTTGGCCATTTGATGCTTTGATGCTATGCTTTGATGCAAATTTACTTGGTTGGAGAATTTTATGCGCACCACAGTGACCTTAGATGATGACGTTGCCACTGAACTTGAGCGCATCGCGTTTGAAACCCGAAAGTCATTCAAGTCGGTGATCAATGATTTGTTGAAGCGCGCGCTGCGTGATGTTGGGAAACCGGCGCTTGAAGTTCCGTTTTTTATGGAGCCGCATTATTCAGGCGGATTGATTAATGGCGGTGACTTTAATCAAGCCACAAAAATGGATGCTGAGCTTGAAGATGAATATCTGTTGCAAAAACTAATGGCGGGCAAGTGATCATTTTGGATAGCAATGTTTTGCTGTACTCAGCACATCTTGATTTTGTGCAACACCCAACGGCTAAAGCATTTCTTGAGAATCAGCTCAGGGGCAATGAATCTATAGGCATACCTTGGGTGAGCATTCTGGCATTCATTAGACTCTCAACTAACCTAAAAACTTTAAAAATACGCTTGTCGCCTAAACAAGCTTTGGATCGAGTGGACGTTTGGCTCAACCACCCAAACGTCACTACGCCTGAGCCCGGCAAACGCCATTTTCAGATTATGCAAAGCCTGATTTTAGCTGCCGGGCAAGCGGCAAATCTGACTAACGATGCACATCTTGCCGCAATCGCAATTGAGCGCAACGCCACAATGGTGAGCTTTGATCAAGACTTCGCACGCTTTTCCGGGCTGCGATTAGAAATTCCGCACGCACTAGCCACGCCCTAAGGCACAAACTACTTGCCAAACGCCGACGAAGCCGGCGTTGCAAGCTTTGCAGGAGGTCTGAATGAGTTCTCAAACATGCAGATATTGAAATAGGGGTCTGCAATAGTTCACGCTCAGGCTCAGTCGCCATGTTTTAGGAACGCTATGCCGCAGGAAGATCGTGCACCGACAAGCCATGTTTTTCCGCCACGCCAGCCCAACAGTGTGCCCATTTTGCTTAGCCAGCAGCGATTTCCGATTCGCCGCGTTTTTTGTGTCGGCCGCAATTACGCTGAGCACGCCAAGGAAATGGGCGCAAACCCAGAGCGCGGGCAGCGCCCAGTATTTTTTACAAAGCCCGCCGACGCTGTGGTCGCCGACGGCCTAAGCACGCGCTATCCAAGCGCTACGGCGAATCTGCATTTCGAAGTTGAATTGGTTGTGGCGCTGCATTCCGGAGGCGAAAATATTGCGATAGATCAAGCGCTTAGCCATGTTTTTGGTTACGCCGTCGGCAATGATTTGACGCGTCGCGATTTACAGTTAGAAGCGAAAAATGCGGGCTTGCCGTGGGATATTTCCAAGGCGTTCGATCAATCGGCGGCGATTTCTGCAATTGCCACTGCGGCACAGATCGGGCACCCAACGGCCAGCGCAATTACGCTGGATGTGAACGGCACACGCCGACAACAGGCAGATATCGCAGACCTGCTGTGGTCGGTGCCAGAAATTATTCATGAGCTGTCAAAACTATTTTGCCTAAGTGCGGGTGATTTAATTTTCACGGGCACGCCTGCGGGTGTAGGTGCCTTGGTGCGGGGCGACTTAGTCAGTGCGCGCATTAACGGTGTGGGTGAGCTGAGCCACGGCATTTGTTGAGAACTTTGCACTATGACGAAATGAATGGGTTGACCTGAGTCGTTAGTTTCATCCTTACGTTCGTTACGCAAGAGTGCCAACGGCACGAGCCATTACAGCCTTGGGGCAACGCCCCAGGAATGGACACACAAAATATTTGAGGGCTGAAAGCCCGAGCCATAAAAGTTCTATGGAATCCCCGAGTTGAGCAATTGCGAGTAGTCCCAAGCTATGATGGTGTTTGGCTTTCAGCCATCGGCTTTAGTGATGTTATTGCATTGTTCGAAAGGAATAAGCATGTTGAATATTTCTGGCTTTCGCCTTTCTAAAATTGTGATCATCGAGTCATTGGAGCCAAACGAGTTTAAGACAGGTGCCCATATTAGGGACGAAATTCGCGCGCTTGAAAATGAATCTCCCTTGGGAATTGAAATCGAACTTCATTTAATCTCTCATGCGGATGAATTCGCTGATCTGATACGATTACTCGCCGCTGATGCAGTTAAAACAGGGCGTAGTCCATTGCTGCATGTCGAATGCCACGGCAATCGAACTGATAGTCTAGTTTTTGAGAACAGCAGCGTGTTGTCATGGCAGGATTTATCTTGTTTATTGACAGACTTAAACGTCGCAACTCGATTCAACTTAGTTGCCCTTTTCGCGGCGTGTTATGGCGCCCATTTTCTGTTGAATATTGATAACGTTGGCTCTGCACCTTTTTATGGTTTGATTGCGCCGATAGACGACATCTGGCCGGATGAGCTACTTGGCGGCTTTAAAATCTATTACTCCACATTGTTCGCGACCAGGAACGCGCGGTTGGCTGCTGAGGCTATTCAAAGAATGAAACTTCAAAACGGGCAGTGGCACGCCCATCATTCTGAAAATTGGTTCTGGTCAATAGCCGTTCGCTACATAGAAACCCATTGCACAAATATTGAAGTTAAAAAAAACGCATTAAGAATGCTGCAGAAATTTCGTTCTAATGGTTTGAACCCAAAAATTGGCGATATAAAACGCAATTTGGTAAAGGCTAATCGCGAACTTGTTAGCAAGTTCTTTGATAAATACTTCATGGTTGACCGCATACCTGAAAACATACACAGATTTAGTTCCATCCGTACACGTATTGATCAGAGAGTGCTACAACTAAAAAAAACGGGTCGGTATAGAATATGAAATTAGTTCTCGCTCAGCGTAATTTTTGATCAAATTGCGCGGTCATAACTTGCGGATTAAACGTCGGCAATTGGGAAAACAAGAGCCTGTTCAAAGGTTGAGTTTTCAGTACCTTATATGTCGGGCTTTCAGCCCTTAGAATAATCGGGTGACGGTACCTGGGGCGTTGCCCCAGGCTGTAATAGTTCGCGCCCTTGGCGCTTCAAGCATAGCTTCGACTCGGGTTCAACGTACGCCTATCCGCCCGCCATCGAAGCCCGCGCAGAATTCTAGCAAGCATGCTTTCGAGCGGAATTAACTGGCCGCTACAACTGCAACAATTAGGTAGGCAAAATGCGACAGAATGACCGCCACTCGATCCCAATTTTTGAACTTAAGATTAAAAACCTATGCGTTTACTAATAATCGCTGCTGCCGCGACACTAACTCTTTTGAGTGCCTGCAGTCAGACGCCGACAAAACCCGGTTCGGTGGACCCGAGCAGTGCTAATGCGCCCGCAGCCAGCGCTCCGATTGCCCTGCAGTTATTGGTTCTAAATGACTTTCACGGATTTCTAAACCCAAGCACATTTGATGCGCCTGGTATCAC
>JAYVAQ010000114.1:0-3317 GCA_043750875.1 Rhodanobacteraceae bacterium | reverse complement strand
CATCGTGCTGTATCGCTGCCCAAATGGTAAAGCGTTTGGACGCAAAACCATGCGGACTAAGGGCAAACCGTTGATGCCTGAGTTTGAGCTTTTCGACGCGCGGTTAGGCTATCGCGAGGGCTTGGCAACTCGATCCGGCGGTTTGACAGTGTTCTATCAAAACTCCGCGAAAAAAGCGGAGAAGGCTGACACTTTGGATGCGACGCGAGCGCTGGTGGCGGACGCGGGTTTTGACGAGTTTGTGCGCAGCAACTGGACAACTTTGGTCGGTGGCAATAGCGTTGCGCTTGATTTCGTGGTGCCTAGCCAGCTTGACTATCTGGGTTTTAAAGTCAAATGGGTGAAAAAATCTGCAATTGACGGCGAAGCGGTGCAGGTGTTTAAGCTGGCACCCAGCGGAATTTTGGGCTGGGTCACTTCGGGCTTAGATGTTACCTACAGCGATAGTGATCGCAGTCTGCGGCAATTCGCCGGGTTGTCGAATATTCGCGATTTGAGTGGCGAAAATTATGAGGCGAAAATCGACTTTGCCAAATCCAAACGCGTCACGTATCCGAATGCAAATGCCATGACCGCAGCTCAAGCGGTACCGTTAGTGAATAATTGCCAGTAGCTCGAAAACGACATGGCCTTTGCTCTTTGAAGTGTCTGCGTAGCTTGCACTAGACTGGGCTAAGCCCAATTAAATTCAAGCTGATGACCACTTTGACTTACTTTACTTTTACTTGCTCTGCTAGTAACGGCGCTACTTTTTATAACCACGAAACAAAAACTCGCAGCAACGCCAATGCTGCATAGTAAATCCTCGGCCTTACCACTAGACGCCGCGCATTTGCCGGACGCGCAGAAGGCTAGCGGCGCATTTGGTGCGCTGGAATGGGTCGGGATGGAAAATATCGCGGTACCTGTGCATTTGAGTACCAGCACCGCCTTGGCGCGCGCCGATATCGCAGTGGATCTAATTGACCCCAACGCACGCGGCATTCATATGTCCAGGCTGTACTTATTACTGGATGAACATCTGAGCGCGCAGCAACTGTCGCCAGCGCTGTTACGCGAAGTATTGTCAGAAAGTCTGCGCACCCATACTGGCCTAAGCCACCGCGCCAAGATCGCATTGCGCTTTGAATTGCTGCTGCGCAGGCCAGCGCTTGCCAGCGATCACAGTGGTTGGCGCAGCTATCCAATCACGGTGCATGCCCAGCTTGATCAAAATTCTACGTTTGCGTTGAAATCATCGGTGCAAATTGCTTATTCCTCAACCTGCCCATGCTCAGCTGCGTTGGCGCGGCAAAAATTACAGCAGCGTTTTGACGCGGATTTCGCCTCGCCTGACGTTAGCAAATTGGATGTAGTGCAGTGGTTAGGCGACCCACTCGGCGGCAGTGCCGCAACACCACATGCGCAACGCTCGTCATTAGACGTCGAATTTACTGTCCAGCCCGACACCGCGCTTTTTCCCTGGCAAGCACTGATAGACGCGCTTGAACACGCCTTACAAACGCCGGTACAAACAGCGGTAAAACGCATTGATGAACAAGCCTTCGCGGCGCGTAACGGTGCAAATTTGATGTTTGTAGAGGACGCGCTACGCCGAGTTCGCCGCTGTTTGCACGCCTTGCCATTTGTGAGTGGCTATCGCGCCTGCGCGAAACATTTAGAAAGCCTACATGCGCACGACGCAGTAGGCGTTATTGAGCGCGCTGGGTGAGTCGCTTTGAAAAAAACATCGTTTCCACTTCGCAATTTTTCCGCCGTTGGCGGATTGCGAAGGCAATTAAAAAGCCCGTCAACGACACTGCGTCGGCAAATGCTTCGCCGCCACGCTCGTCGCAGCCCCAGCGTCACCGCCCAGAGACGTTTCAGCATCCGAATTGAAGGCGCAGGCAAATTCGATCCCGTCACCGCTTTGCACGGGTGCGAGCGCGACGCTCTTGCCACGCAGCAGCGGTTCTGAAAAATCTTGCGAGAAGCTCAACAGCAACAGTTTGCCGTCCCAATGTAACTTCAACTCCGGCGCAGTTTGAAAGGTTTTCGATTTCGGCAGTTCGCCGTTCTCTGCATAGCTTTCTTGCAATTCAACTTTTGCCGCTTGGGATTGCGCCAGCGCCGTCGTTACCTTGGAGCGCAGTGTGTAATCTTGATACGCAGGCAGCGCGATCGCCGCCATAATCGACACCACGGCCACCGTGCCGAGCATATTGCCGCCGCCCATCATATCGGCCGGGTTGGCACCATAGTTCACAGCAAAACCGAGTCGCTGAGGCGTGTAGTCAATACTGACGCCCGCGAAGCCAGCGCTCGGCAGGCCTAACTCGCGCGCACTGGGCAAGGCAAATAAATCAATATTGGTTTTGCCGATATGGCCCAAGGCTTCTAAAAGCCCCAAATAACCATACCAAATCTGCGTCGGCATGCCCTCTGAACGCGCTGCAAAGGCCAGTATCTGATCGCTGGCAGTGACGTTAGTGTTCTGCTCTAGCCATTTGTCCGCGCTGATACGTCCGGTTATTGCTTTGCGATCCCGCAACAGTTGCGGCACGGGTGCTGCGATGAGCCATTCGCCCTCTTCCACCCAGTACATGCTACTGACACTGAGCCTACCTAATACCGCCAGCTCCTTCGGCATATCAGCCGGGGTGAATGCGCTACTGTCTAAACGCAGGTGATGAATACCCTCGCGCAGCTCATAAAAGCCATGTTTCCCAGCGTTTGCAATAAACTGCTTAAAGACAACACGGTTGCGAATTCTAAGCGCGCCGAACGTGCCCGCAGCATCGCGAAAGTAAGCCATTTCCGGGCCAACCGAGGTCAAAATTTGACGCAGACTTGGGCCGCCTGCTAGTGCTGCATCGAAGTCAAACCCGGGCTCTTTCGTTTTTGTTTCTGCTTCTAAGCTTTCAATTTTGCGCAAAATTCGATCCACATCTTTTGCGTTTGTCGGCAGCGAATAGTTTGCCACCCAACTTGGCGCACCGCTGAGCTGGTAGTCATAGCGACGTGCTTCGGGCTGAAAGTACTGTGTCCATTCCGGTATGGCTTTAGGGTCAAAGTAAAAATCTAGCGCCATACGGCCACTGCGCTTGGCCTGGTTGGCACCGACAGAACCAGCGCCGATAGCGATTCCGTCAAGCCCCTGCAAAGCGTCAAACATCCACTTGTTGGAGGCCTCGCTGCCAGCCGCAGCCATTGCTAGCATTGGCGCCATCGCTTGACTGTCGGCCCAGAGCAACAGGCCTTTGCCAGACTGATCGATACGATTTTGCGCCACAACGAACTCCGAATTGACTGCTTTGTTTTTTTGACTCAAATCGCTT
>JAYVAQ010000113.1:0-6224 GCA_043750875.1 Rhodanobacteraceae bacterium | reverse complement strand
AGCATTTTGTAGAGCGCGGAATAGCTGCCATCGTTACGTGGAATCGGCCGGTCATTTGCGGCGGCTTCATCACTACGTGCTTTCGCGGCTGACGCGCTGCGAACTAAACTGCGCAGGGCTTGACGATCCGCATGCGGATGTTCGGTCAAATACTCACTCAGGCATTCATCGCCTTCCGCCAACATCCGATCACGCCAGCGCTCCAGACGATGCATGCGCGCCGTTTCTTTCTTCTGCTCCGATTTTGGCTTGTCGATCGCCAAAAACAGCGGCCCTAAGTCATCGCTGCGTTTGCGCAACTGCTTGGCGACAAACAAAATTTGGCGCTTACGGGCAATTTGCGCATCAATACGCCGCGCTAAATCCACATGCGCACGCATATCTTCATCGAGCGGCGCTTTGGCGTAATCACTGGCCTTTAAATCAACCAACGCTTCGGCTAGACGATGGATTTCTTGCGCCTCGCGTTTGTGTTCGCTTTTGCTAACGTAGTTTTCATCGGTGCGATCAACTTGCATGGGGCGTCTTTTCTATTTCGATTTAAGGGGCGATTATGATGCGAACGCGCATTAATGGCGTTGCAATTGTGATCAGCGCATACTTGGCGGCTAAATTTTTCTAAGACGCACGCTATGACGGTTACCACTTCGCAACATACCACGCCGCCGCCACACGCCGAACTGGATCGCTTGTCCGACATCGCACAGCTTGTGTTGGCGCGCGCCAAGTCGTTGGGTGCTACGCAAGCGGAAGTGGATGTCAATGTCAGCACCGGCTTAAATGTCAACGTGCGAATGTCAGAAGTAGAAACCTTGGAACACACACGTGACCGTGGCTTGTCACTAACGGTGTATGTGGGCGGCCGTAAAGGCTCGGCAAGCACCGCAGATTTGGCCGAATCCTCGATTAGCGCCACCTTAGAACAAGCCATTGCGATCGCGCGTTTTACCGAGGTGGATGACTGCGCAGGCCTAGGCGAAGCTGCGTTGATGGCAAAAACCCTCCACGAACTAGATGCCTGGCATCCGTGGCTGGAAAACGGCGCGCCACTCACTGCAGATCGCGCAATTGAAATTGCGCTGAGCTGCGAAGCCGCCGGTTTAGCGTTAGACAAGCGCATCTGTAACAGCGATGGTGCCAGCGTCAATTCCTCATCTAGCTATGGCATTTACGCCAATAGCCACGGCTTCATCGGCCGCGATTTCTCCACCGGGCATTCGATTTCCGCCGCACTTTTGGCTGGCGATGAAGATGCCATGGAGCGCGATTACTATTACGACAACAAGCTCTGCGCTGACGATTTGATGGCCGCCGAAGCGATTGGCTTGGAAGCCGCGCGCCGCACGCTTGCACGCCTTGAGCCGCAGCGTTTGAGCACGCGTAACGCGCCGGTATTGTTCGCACCCGAGCTAGCACGCGGTTTGATTGGCCATTTATTGAGCGCTGTTGGCGGCGGCGCACAATATCGAAAATCCACGTTTATGTTGAATGCCGTTAACAGCAAAATATTGCCAGACTGGTTTGACATGGCGGAATTTCCGCACTTGGCTCGCGCAATGGGCTCCGCCAATTTTGACGATGAAGGTGTTGCCACTAGCCAAAGCAGTTTGGTCACCGGCGGTGTTTTGAACCGCTATTTGCTTGGCAGCTATTCGGCCCGCAAATTGGGCCTGCGTTCTACCGGCAATGCCGGTGGCGTGCACAATTTAGTGGTTAAAGCCAACGCCGGCGATTTTGATCAAATGCTGAAAAAATTGCATACCGGGCTTTGGGTTACGGAACTCATGGGGCAAGGCGTAAATAACGTCACTGGCGACTATTCCCGGGGTGCTGCGGGCTTTTGGGTCGAAAATGGCGTGGTTGCCTACCCGGTTTCTGAAATCACGATTGCTGGCAATTTGAAAACCATGTATCCACAAATTGTTGCGGTAGGTAATGACTTCGATCTGCGCGGCAATGTCCGCACCGGCTCGATCTTGCTTGAGCAAATGATGATCGCGGGCTGAGCCTTAAGCCGTCTAATCGCCGCCACAGGAAGTTAAAGCCGCATTGTTCGCGCTCTGGGTGATTGCTGCGAATAAAATTAATTTGGCATAAGCTCGAACTTTGATCCACGTGACTTATGCAATGTTGCCAAATATTAAAACCTGGAAAAGCGCACTAATTGTCGCCGCCTTGATCGTCCCAATTTTTGCAAACGCTACAGCCAAAATTCCCGCCCAATACAAAGTCAGCGCCACCGCAAAATATGATGCAAGTGCCGTGCAGCAAAGCTATGTGGGGCTTGCTGGCGGGCTATACAGCAACGCACTAGGTGCGGCATTAGCGTTATCTAGCGCTACCGAAGCCTTAAGCAAGGCACCCGATACCAAAGCATTGGATGCCGCACGCAACGCATGGACCCACGCGCGCACCAGCTACCTTGCAACTGCGGCATTTCGTTTTTACGGCGGACCAATTGATGGCCCCAAAAGTGCGAACCGTGCAGCAGGGCCAGAACTACGGATTAACAACAATTTTCGCACGATTGAAGCTGCGCTTTGGGGGCGTAGTAAGCGTGATGGACTAAATGCCGCTGCAACCGCCTTGCACAACGATGTCGCATTCGTGTTGAAAGAGTGGGACCCAATTCGCCGCACCAGCTATGCGCAAGAATTTCTGCAATTAGAGGGCCCGGAAGCGATTGGGCGGCTATTGCGCGGAATGGCTGCGCAGGCGATAGCGCTGGCAAAAATGCCGGCCAACGACGCGCGCGGCGTTGAGACCGTCGCGATATTGTCGGGCATGCACAGCGTTTGGCATGCGCAACTCAACAAAATCAGCGCACCAAGCGTCGAAGCACTACTCTTAAAGATCGATGCAAATGCGGCAACGGCGGCCACCACCGCGCTGGCAAGCGCGCAGAGTCAGGCAAATAGCAAAGATCCGGCATTGCCTGCAACATTGCAAAAGCTGGCTCTGGCTATCGCCAATGCCGGCACTAGTTTTGGTGTTGCGATCAACATAAATTAGCGTCAGGCGCTTGTTTTCAGATGGCGCGGCACAATCGAATCTTGTCGCTGTGCTTTGGGCTGGCGTTATTCTTTGGCAATGCTTTCGAAATTGGTTTGCCTTCCGGCCAGAAAACACCGGGCGGCGAATTTTTGTATGACGCTAATCCCGATACCTTTAGCCACCCCGCGCCTGCACTAAATGCTCGGCAGAGAAATATATTCAATCTGGGCAACCGCATATTCAACACAAATTGGACAGCCACATCTGCGGTAAACCGTGGCTTTGACGGACTAGGCCCACCCTTACACTGATCTATTACTGCACGATATGGGCGACGATTTAAGTGACCAGCGCCCGATTTCGCAGCGAACGGCTCGGAATGGCGCACCGCACCGATTTGGGGGATTGGCTTGATCCCACGCGTCAACGGCCATACTTTTTATCTGCACGATGGCCGTGCCCGAGGTGTTTCCGAAGCGATTTTGTGGCATGGCGGCGAGGCGCAATTAGCAAAAGAACGCTTTAGGAACGCAAGCAGTGATGATCGCAAGGCTTTGGTTGCGTTTGTGAATCGGCTTTAGTTGATAAATTTTGGCATTAATTCAGTCAAGCCAAATCGAGCTTTTTAAACTCGATATGAGCGTCCAGTATCGCTGGTAAATGTGCAGGCAAAGCCCGACGATAAGAGTCAAAGTCTAGCGTCGCGCGGCGGATCATTTCGTCGTCAATACTGCGTTTGATCTGATCCGTAACCTTAGTGGATTCAATAATTTCTGAGCCGCAAATTGCCAAAATCCAGGTGTCGATTGACCAACTAGGAATGATGGCAGCAATACGATTGTCAAACGTTTGCTTTAGCGTTTCGTCGCCTGCAATTAGCTTTTCTAGGGCTGATTTTTGAGGCGCTAAACCAAGAGCATCGCCATCTAGAACAACGATGAAGCCAAGTCCCGCCTGGTTCGCTTTCTGCTTTGCCTTCTTTACAAACAACTGAAATCGATTTTTCACATACGCCGAACCCGAACCCTTCGCACTTGGTGCCACTTCGGCATCGACCAATTGGATATTGCGGTGCGCTAGCCACCGCATTAAAAATCGCTTGTGTAAATCGTCCTCACAAAGCACAACAACTCGATCAATCCTAGGCGTGGCCACTGTCAAACAACTTGATCAAGTAGCGCTTCAGATAACGGTATGCCATCAAGGTCTATATCGATCAACCTGCGCGTTCGCGTCACCCCGTTTTCCAACGAAAACAGTGTTGCCGCGTGTGAAGCCAGTCGATCAATTGCGCGTGGATGATGCGAAATCACACACAACTGCCCTTTTTCGTAAGCTGTGTCGAGCGACGCAATGATTGCGGAAATTTCGCCAGGGCCGACGAAATTATCCGGCTCATCCAACAGCAGGCAATCGAATTGTTGTGAAGTCGAAAGCGCTGCCAACACAATCAACATGCGCTGCCCCTCCGAAAGCTCCGCCAGTGAAAGCAACATTGATTTACCAGCAGGTGCAAACTCGACGCTCATTTGCTTCGCGTTTCCGAGTGTTAAAACGCGAAGGGCAATCAAATCAGGCATGCAAGTTTTGAGCAGGTTAGCCATCGCGACCGCGCGTTCTGGGTACGGCGTTACCCAACTGCGGTACCAATCAACAAAATTGCTGCATGTGCGATCTAGACGCTCTGCTTCCACGTGTGAAACATCCTGAATTCGAACCACATCAGGCTTCAGAACTGCTGTACGTGCTAACGCATCTCGGAATTGAATATGAAATGCAGTCCATTCGTTGACATCAATTTCAGACAGATATGATCTTGATGTGCCAAAACTAAATTGTGGTTGTAACCGACCTCGGGTTGTCAACGTCAACATTCGCTGCTCAAACTTGTACAACTCACCTGTCGAATGCTTGAGCAATTCGGACTTCAGTAACGGAACGCCATCAGCACGCCGCTGAATAACGCATTTGTAAAAATAAAAGCCACTGCCACTAACTTTCAAATCCAACTCTATCTTGAGTTCATCACGCTGAGACCATCGCGTAAAAACTGAGCCGGGAAAAACGTCCGAAACTTTCTCACCTCTCACTAACAATGCACGCAAACATTCAATAACTTCAAATACGCTTGACTTGCCAGAACCGTTTGTCCCCGCCAAAAGCTCTACACGTCCAGGTTCCCAGGTAAAATTTACCAGGGATTTATAATTGTCTACGTACAGGCGTTTGATCACACCATTCTCCCAATTTACTGCGCAAGCTTATCTGGATCGCGCAAGAAGCAACCAAGTCTCCACCACGGTATCCGGCGTCAACGAAATACTTTCGATCCCCTGCGCAAGAAGCCACTGCGCCAAATCTGGGTGATCGGATGGCCCTTGGCCGCAAATGCCAATGTATTTGCCCATTTTCTTAGCGGCACTGATCGCCATCGACAGCAGCTTTTTCACCGCTGGGTCGCGCTCATCGAACAGGTGCGCAACGATATCGGAATCGCGATCCAGACCAAGTGTGAGCTGGGTTAAGTCATTGCTGCCAATGGAAAAACCATCGAAATGCGCCAAAAACTCTTCCGCCAAAATCGCGTTGCTTGGCACTTCGCACATCATGATCACTTTCAAGCCGTTTTCGCCGCGCTTCAGGCCAAATTCGGCCAAGGTTTCGATCACTTTCTCCGCTTCCCCGACGGTGCGCACAAACGGAATCATCGCCCATACATTGGTCAAGCCCATTTCTTCGCGCACGCGTTTCATCGCACGGCATTCCAGCTCGAAGCAGTCTTTGAAGCGGTTATCCACATAGCGAGACGCGCCTCGGAAGCCAATCATCGGATTATGTTCTTCCGGCTCGTAGCGCTTGCCACCAATCAGTTCGGCGTATTCGTTGCTTTTGAAATCGCTCAATCGCACGATCACTGGATTCGGCGCAAATGCGGCAGCAATGGTGGCCATGCCCTCGGCTAAGCGATCCACGTAAAAATCGACCGGGCTGGCGTAGCCTTGAATACGCGCATCAATTTGCGCTTTGACTACTGCATCTTGCTGATCGTATTCCAGCAGCGCTTTCGGATGCACGCCAATGTGGCTATTAATAATCATCTCAAGCCGCGCCAAACCCACGCCGGCATTGGGCAGCTGACCGAATTCAAACGCACGTTCTGGGTGCGCGACATTCATCATAATCTTCAGCGGGGCCGGTGGCATATCGCCCAAATCTGCAGTTAAGCGCTC
>JAYVAQ010000112.1:0-3099 GCA_043750875.1 Rhodanobacteraceae bacterium | reverse complement strand
AGCACGATCGGGTTGGCGCTTGCCAGCAGCTCATTTTGCACTGCACGCGCCGCACCTCCCAGCACCCAGGTTTTAAAAATCGAAGCGGTATTAAATAGCGCGGTTTGATTGCTACTTTGCAGCGACACACACTGATTGGCGGTATTGATGCGGCCCACAAATACTCCGGTCTGTGCCGCTAAAGTACCGAACTTCGCGACCGCTTGCGGCAAGCTCAGCGTCGTATCTTCCAAGTATTGCAGCGACGTGAAAGAGGAGTTTCCAAACAAATCAATTAAGCCCGCACCCTGATATTCGGAACCAAAATTCAGAAACCCATACGGCGCCCCAGTGTTCGGGGTATCAATCAAAGCAGTGATGCGCATGGGTGTAACGCTGATGACGTCAATGACTTTGGCATTCTGGAAATTAGTGCGCACCGAGTCGATGAAGCTGATCGTATTTGCCACCGGAATTTGGCTCAGCCATGTCGGCGAAAAGTGAGCATTGACTTCGGCTGCGGTGGTGTTTTCCCCGGCTGCCAGTTCGGAAAGCAACCAATTTAACTGGGTCGTCGCAGGCCCTGGCGTCAGCTGATAAATACCACCCACCAGAGGAAATTGCGGTATGACGAGCGCATCCTCAAAGCTTCCGACGAACAGCTGCGCACTGGCTTTTGATGCCAGGGCCAAACAAATAAACGGCATCAGTTGATGCCGAATGCTGCGCGGTTGCTGAGCATTTCGGTATGGATTTGAAATTCTCGGTTCCAGGGGCATGTGCTGATCCTCGTTTGGGGTTAGCTAGAGGCGTAATTTCTAGATGGATTATCCTAAAAACGGCAGTTGACTGCTATCAAACTTCGGCAAAGCTATGAATTTATTTAAGAATTTCGACATTTCTAAGGTCACCTTGTGGGTGAAGCCCGCTACGAACAAGATTGCACACTTTTTTGACGCCCCAGCTGCATTGATTCGTCGTTGCAGGCAATGAGCATGCTGCCTCCTCTCGCCTTGCTGGGACGCCAAAAAAATGCACACTCTTATCCGTCCAACTGCCGTTTCTAGCAATAACAAAATCGTTAGGTGCGCTTTGGATACATTGATGGTTGCGGCGATCGTAGGCGACTGCTTGGTCGAGTTCCCTTAATTTTTGGGGCCATCCCGTGAACTGGGGATGCCGAATGCACCACCCCGCACAGACCATTAATACCCGCCCGTCCTTATTTTAGTGCCGGCGTCGTTTTCTTGGTTTTGTAAATCTAAAAGGGGTATTTCGATGATTCGTATCTTGGCCTTGGGCCTTTCCTTGCTTTCTTTACCTGCAGCGGCAGCCATGCCCAATGCACCGGATCCGGTGTGGATGCAGCAGATGCAGCGAGACATTGCGCAGCATGAGTATCAAGCCAGCGCTAATTCGACTGGCTTGCAGGCACCCAATCGGGCGCAGGGCTTTCGCACCTACTTCGACGCCACCGGCGTGCGCGTGGTGGATCGGGACGAAGCATCGACCGAGTGGGCGCAGCTGCGCCTCAACGCGTGGGGGCGGTCAGCGCAGATGCGTGCGGCGGATCAGGGCGTTGTCAGCCACAAACAAAGCCGCGTCGAGATTCAGCGCGGCGGCATCACCGAGTGGTATCAAAATCGCGCTGAAGGCTTAGAGCAGGGCTTTGAAGTGTTCGAGCGCCCGGCTGGCAAGGGCGCGCTGCACGTGCGCATTGGCACCGGCAACGCCAAGGCAGCGGTGGGTGAGAATGGTTTGGTGCTAAACAACGGCACGCAGCAACTGCAGTATCAAAAACTGAAAGCGTGGGATGCTGATGGCGTGGTACTGGCGTCAAGCATGACGGTTGTGGACAGCCAAATTGAGTTGCGCGTTGACGATCAACAGGCGCGCTATCCGATCACGATTGACCCCATCATCTTCGCCACGCCCGATGCCCAGCTTGAGTCCAATCAAGCAAGCGGCCAATCTGGCCACAGCGTTGCCTTTGCCGGTGATTTGAATGGCGATGGCTTTGGCGATATCGCGGTCGGCGCTTTTGGTTTCGACGGCGGCGCTACCAACTCGGGCGCCGTATTCGTGTATTTTGGCGGTGCTGGTGCCTTTAATGCGGTCGCCGATACGGTATTGACGTCGAGTATTGCGAATGTCCGATTCGGCAGCTCTATAGCGGCGGCGGGCGATACCAATGGCGATGGCTTTAGTGATTTGATAGTTGGTTCGGTGAACTATGCCAGCGGCCAAGCGAACGAAGGTGCCGCGTTTGTCTACTTCGGTGGTGCGGGCAACACACTGAATAACGGCGTGGATGGCGATCTGCAAAACAATCAAGCGAACGCCTTTATGGGTGGAAGCGTTGCTGGCGTCGGTGATCTCAATGGCGATGGCTATAGCGATGTTGCGGTCGGTGCGGCGGCATGGGACGGCACCGCGAACGGCAATGAAGGCCGTGTCTTTGTTTACTTTGGTGGCGCTGGCACCAGCTTCAACACCGTCGCCGATGTGACCCTGTTCACCAGCCAAGTAAACGCCGCATTCGGCAGCAGCGTTTCCGGCGGTGACATCAATGGCGATGGCTTTTCTGACCTTATTGTCGGTTCAGTTCTTTACGACAATGGGCTAGTCGATGAAGGCAATGCCTTTGCCTATTTCGGCAGTGCCGCGTTTGATATCTCGACCGACGGCACATTGGAGTCCAATGTTGCAGGCGCGCAGTTTGGTGCCAGTGTTTCCGTAGTCGGCGATGTCAACGGTGATGGCTATGCCGATGTGTTGGTGGGTGCGCCAGCGTTCAATGGCTCGGCTGGTGCAGCGTATCTGTATTTTGGTGGCGCAGGGGCCAGCATCAATGTCACTTCGGATGCGCGCTTGGATGGTCAACAAACCGGAGCGGAGATGGGGCGCAGCGTCAGTGGTGCCGGTGATACCAATGGCGATGGCTATGCCGATATTCTGATTGGCGAGCCGCTACTTGACCTGCCCGCGAGTGCCGGTGATCAAGGCCGGGCCCATCTGTATTTGGGGGGCGTCGGCGGTTTTGAACCCACAGTCGATCAACAGTTTACTGGCACCGAGCTGAGCCGTTTGGGCTTTAGTGTCGGCAGTGGCGATGTCAAT
>JAYVAQ010000111.1:0-12473 GCA_043750875.1 Rhodanobacteraceae bacterium | reverse complement strand
GGCGCGAGGAAGAGTGCCGCATAGTAAACACATAAATAGGATCAAAAAATGACTATTTCGTGCGGAAAGTTATGAAAAAGTTTTTCATAACTTTGTTCAGTTGAACGCTTAAAACGCCTCAACGTGTTTGCAATACGTAACTTCAATGTGCAAAGTCGGCAACGATTATTCAGTTGTTGAACGGACTGTATTTGTGATCAATTCACACGCCTCACCGCAACACCAAACTCGCCAAACCCAAAAACGCCAAAAACCCGACGCAATCGGTAACAGTAGTCAACACCACGCCACCCGCTAGGGCAGGGTCAATAGCAAAGCGTTTCAGCGTCAGCGGAATCACTACGCCGCAAAACGCTGCCATCACCAAATTGATCGCAATTGCAGCGGCGATTACTAGTGACAAACGCAAATCGCCAAACCACAACTGCGCGACACCGGCCACCACGGCCGCCCAGAGCACGCCATTGATTAAGCTGATCATTACTTCGCGTAACAGCAACGGTTTGGCGTTATCCCAGCTGACTTGCCCGAGTGCCAAGCCGCGCACAATCAAGGTCAACGTTTGTGTACCAGCGATGCCGCCCATGCTGGCAACCACGGGCATCAGCACGGCCAGTGCGACGACTTTTTCCAGCGTGGCTTCAAAGTTGCCGATCACCCACGAGGCCAAGAACGCGGTGATCAGGTTAATGCCCAACCACAGCGCCCGCCGCCTGGAAGCCGCCCAGATTGGCGCGAACATATCGTCTTCTTCATGCAAACCGGCCATCGACATGACCGAGTGCTCGGCTTCATCGCGCACTACATCCAACACGTCATCGACGGTGATACGGCCTACCAGTACGTTTTCATCATCCACTACTGGTGCTGAAACATAGCGGTGGTTTTCAAACTCTGCCGCAACTTCGTTCATGCTCGTGCCAGCGCGAATTGCCGGTTGCGAATCGTCAATCAACTCGGCGACGGAGCGATCTGGTTCCTGCGTAATCAACTGGGTTACCGCTAAGCGCCCGCTGTATTGACCACGCCGGTTGACCACGTAAAGATAGTCGGTATGTTCCGGCAGTTCCGCGCGCATGCGCAAATAGCGCAACACCACATCTACCGACACATCCGCCCGCACCGTAACCACATCCGGGTTCATCAAGCGGCCAGCGGTGTCCTCTGGATAGCTAAGCACGCACTCCAAGCGCTCGCGATTCTCCCGATCCATGCCTTTGAGCACTTCTTCGGTCAACGCGGCGGGTAAATCTTCTAATAGTCCGGCTAAATCGTCTAAATCCAGCGAATCGGCGGCAGCAAGCAGCTCTTCCCGATCCATATCGCGAATCAGCGAGAGCCTAACCTCGTCGGCGACGTGGACCAATACTTCGCCATCGTCCTCCGGGTCAACCAAGCCCCAGGCGACCAAACGTTTGGTCAGCGGCAAAGATTCCAAGACATTGGCGATTTCGCCTGGGCTCAGCGTGTTCAGCATGCGCTTGACCGCTGCCGATTTGCCGCTATCGAGCGCCTGGCTCAAAAGCCTTAAGTGACGCACCGTTTTGTCGTAAATTGCTGAATCGCTCATGGCGTCACGTGTGGGCGAAAAGTTTAAGAAGATCGAGCCAAAAAATGTGGCCCGTGCGTGCGCGCAAGTTCTGCAAAGGCTAACAGTAGGCGTTAGACTGCGCAGCCTTTTTTAGCTGTGTGTGCGTTATGAAAATTGAAACAAATGTAGTTGTGGCTTTTCACTACACTTTAAGTGATTTGGATGGCAACCAAATTGAAACCAGCCACACGCGGGCGCAGCCACAGCTGTATTTGCATGGGCATAAAGGCTTAGTTCCAGGCTTGGAAACCGCAATGGAAGGCAAGTCTGCAGGTGACCAGTTTGAGGTAACCGTGGCGATGGAGCTGGCGTATGGCCCGCGTGTAGAAGGCCGCGTGCAGCGCGTGCCGCTCAAGCGTTTGGCGAAGGCAGGAAAGCTAACGGTTGGGCAGTGGGTACAAGTGCAGTCCGATCAAGGCACACAAGTCGCGGTAGTAAAGAAAATCGGCATGACTGTCGCTGATCTTGACCTCAACCACCCACTTGCCGGCAAAGCGTTGAAATTTGCGATAGATATCAAAGACGTACGTGCAGCAACTGAAGATGAAATCAAACACGGACACGCGCATGGCGATGGTGGCGTGGCACATTGATTTACGACGCAGACTTTGTATCTCTGTAACTCTGCGCTTCAACTCGATTCGGATGTCGCTTTATGAAACGCTTGTTTGTCATCGCCACACTATTAGTTCTAAGCACTTCACCACTGTTTGCAGCAAGCGCAATCGCATCTACGCCACACGCCAAACTGACGCAAGCTTTACTTTGTAAGGGCGCAAGTGAAGGCTTAGACGAACTTGCTAAAGGTGGCAGCAATTTTGCGGCGGGCTATGCAGTGGAGGGTTTTGGCGAAGAGATGTCGTACAAAGCGATGGTGATTCTTAAAGAGCCAATCACCATTGCCGGCGCGAAAACCAATGCTGTGGTTTGGTCGCTAGATCCAAACTATTTTGAGTTCAACGCAAATTTGTTCGCTGAGTTTAGTGGCGACTACAAAGCGGTCGTGAAAGTCCTCAAGCTGGAGCCAACCAAAGACTTTAACGAGTCCAGCATGGGCCGCTTTGTTTCTATTCAAGCAACGACAAGCGCCTGCCCAGAAACAATTGTGCTAACGCCCAAAGAAAACGGTCGATTTTTACTCGGTTGCGGCTGGTGCAATGGCGGCTAATTGTGTGGGCAGTTTGATGCTGCAAACACAGCTTAAAGTCCCAGCACTAGGGCATTTTGCAAACAAGCCCTAAGTTTGTCAGAGCATAAAAGATTATGATCTGCGCCAATTTCACAATCTAGGCGAACTGCAGTATGCGAACCAAGACAATTTCGATGCGTGCTCTACCCAAACTGGCAGCACTGGCGATTACCTTATTCGCGGCGCAAGCGAACGCGGCCTTCCATTTAATGAAGGTGGTCGAAGTGTTCGGCGGCACGCAAGCGGCACCGAACGCGCAGTACGTCGTCATTCAAATGTATTCAGGCGGGCAAAATCAGGTCGGCGGGCACGGCATTTCCGTGTTCGGCCCGACCGGCACCCTGATTCAAACATTTAGCTTTGCTGGTTCAGTCGCAGTAGGTACCAATCAAAGCAAAATATTAATTGCTACACCGGCGGCGGCGACATTTTTTAATTTGACCGCAGACTTGACCATGCCGAACGGTTCAATTCCCATTGCTGGTGGCAAAGTTTGTTTTGATGCCTCGCCCGAGGACTGCTTAGCCTGGGGGAATTACAGCGGTAGCCTGACCGGAATCGGAACCCCATTTAATGTCGCCGGTGGGTTGGTACTTAGCAAAGCTGCGACTAGACGCTTAAATGTTTTCGGCAGTCCAACAGTCCTAGAAGCGAACGATGACACCGACAATTGTTCCACTGATTTTCTCGCACAGGTGCCAACGCCGCGCAATAACGCCGGTATTAACGGCACGATTCCGCCAAGCACTTGCCCAAACATGACGATTGAAGGATTGGAAGAGTGTGACGATGGCAACGGCACGAATGGCGACGGTTGCTCCTCGGTTTGCCTGATTGAGCCGCCATTGCCGAATTTGATCTTCGCCCATGGTTTTGAAAACCCAGCGCCTTAAGCGTTTGCTGCTCTGGCTAACACAACCAAGCTAAATCTTGTGGCGACTGCCAGCTTTCACCCATAACAAAACGCGGAATGGCGTAGGCCGAGGTATCGGCGTGAATTAAGGCAGGCTCTGTCGTGAATGCGGCGATGGTCCCGTGTTCTTGCACAAATGCTGGAAAATATTCGTCGTGCAAATAGCCACTGACGTGGCCGAAAGGATAAGCAAAAAGCGCCTGCCCTTTTGTCACGCCAGGATTTGGTGCAATGAATTCGATCAGCTCGCGCGCTTTGCGAATTTGCCAGTTGGCATCGTCATAGCAATCAATCTGAGCAAAATCCCCACGAACATTGGCGCGCTGCTTGACCGAACTGGCCGAGCCACTCAAGTGGTCATATGAATGGCTTGCGATATGAAATAAGCCCGAAGCGATGGCCGGCTGCCACCAGCGATCACTCATCCATGGGTAGCCCAGCATTTCCTTTTCCTGAATTTCAGCCCGGGCTAGTGGTGCTGCGATTACAAAGCTGGTCGCATGCGCAATGAAATCTGTGCCTGAAGCTAATGCTTGAGCATTCGCCGCCGCCAAAATTCTAGCAAATGAAGGCTGCGCGCCGTGGGTCGGGTGCAGCACATCGACAAAATCCATATCTTGACCGTCATCAAAGCTCAGCACACATACTTTTTCCGGCAATTCATGCAAACGCTGTTCCCGCAGCTTTTGCGCCAAGGTTATAGCAGGCAAAATGACAAAACGCGCGGCCTGAAGCCGCTCCAGAACTTCCGGCAACACCAAGTAATCTTTTGGATTGCCGGAATGAAAGCACAGCGTGGCACACGTGGGCATAAAATTATTGCCTTTTGAAAGCAAATGATGGTGAGCGTGTCATTTTCGCAGCGGTGAAAAACCAAACGCATCAACAGCTTCCAGTGTGCCACGAACGTCGATTTGCCAGCGAGCCGCCGCCGCATGGCAGGGCGCAAAAATTTGTACGTTTTGCTCTTTGAAAACTGCCGTACGCTCAGTTCCATTACACGTGACACGTTGAACGTCCAGCGGCAGTACCGTTTCCATATACTGGAATATTGCAAGAGCCGAACCGGCAGGTAAAACGGCATGCATTTCTATAGCTTGCGTGCCAGATCCTAACCTCTGGTTTTGTCGATGTTGCGCTAGCGGGGTAAGTCCTGGCCCCTGGCTTAACACGCCCGTCACGCTGACTTCGTACAGCCCGGCTTGCGGGAGTGCAGTGTGCCAACCCAACGGACGTAGCGCACTCTTTGCCAGCAATGCTCGACTGGGGCGAGTCGGTGCTCCGCCTAAGATGGCCGGACCCAAATTTCCGCAGGCATTTTGTACGCCTACAAATAAGGTTCGCTCAGTAAACAAGGCTAAATGACCGCGCGCCGCAATAGGTGCACAAAGCAGTTTTCCGAGCGCTTCTAAATGCTGAAAATAATGTCGGCCTACCACCACGATTTCTACCGCTCTGGTGCGTTCAGCCACGTCCATCAAGCCCCGTTGGCCTGCGGCGAACTTTGGCGTTCGAACTTCTTCGCGCATTTGTCCGAGTGAGATCAAACAGGCGAGCTGAAATATAAGCAGCGTTGCAATTGACAAACTACGCAGCGTTTTTCTAGTTTTTGACTCGATTGCAGCAGGCCAAGCCGCAAGTGAAAAGAAGGCAATTATCGGCGGCGAACACGACCAGATCATCCAAAAAGGTGTTTCTGGCCGAACTAAAACGAGAAAGATGCACTGCAGCACTAAGCCTGCGACGCACCCCAACAACCAATTTCGGCGCGGCCCATTGATCGCGTAAAGTGCGCCAAATAAACCAATACCCAGCACAAACCACGCCGCGAAGAAGCTTCCGTTAACACGCCAAAGCAACATCCTGCCCGCGCTTTCAAAGCCGCCAAAAACGCTGGCTTGGATCAATGGAACGACGCGCGGCAGTAACGGCGCATTGACGGCAGTTGTTTTTGCGAGATATCCAGATACTGCGGCAACATCACCGAAACCACTCAAGGCCTGATCAACAAAATACGGCAGAAAGGGCAGCAAACCGGCGATCAGTGCAATTAATACCGCGCTGAGCACGCGCGCGCGAAAGTGCCAAATGGCGGCCAGTACTGTGCCTATCGCGAGTAGGAGCGTGGTTGGGTGCGCGTGCAGACAAAGTGCTGCAAACAGTCCGACCCAGAATATTCGGCGCAAAGACGGTGCTTGCCAGTGCGCGCGCAGGCTCAGTGCAAGCGCGAACATCGCGGTTTCGACGACATTGGCATGATTCAGCCACATCGGCTCGAAAACCGACCAACCAAATGCCAGCGTCGCACCCAACAGCACCCAAGCGCCGCTTCGCCCACCGAGCTGCCAACCTAATCGCATTGCCAGTGGATATTTAAGAGCCGCTAGCAGCGCGATAAATGCGATTGCACCGGAAATGCCAAAGAATTTTTGCGGTATCGCAAGTAAGTAAAACCAAATCGGCCCAAGATGCAGCGTTGAATAAATCGGCGGCCCCGCCAAGGGAAAGTGCACACCTTGCGCAATTTCGGTCGCTACAAATAGGTCGCGGTAGGTGTCAAAAAAACCCGCCGTGCCAAAAGCCGCGTACACCGTCGCGATAACCAGCGCCAACAGCACCGTTAGTTCGGGCCAGAATAAGATTCCAGGCCGCGTTGCCCAAAGCGGTGCGGGTGTAGCGTTCAAAAATAGCAAGCCATTGGGGCGAAACAAGCCGGGCATGTTGCCACAGCTCAGTTCACGCAGGCAAACTCACCGCCATGAAAGCTATTCAACAACTTGATCTGGTCATCCCTGTCCGCAACGAGCAAGCAAGTCTGTTACAGCTGTTCGATTCACTAAAACAAACGTTTCGCACATTTGATAATTTTAGTTGGCGCGTAATTTGCGTTGACGATGGCTCCAGTGACGCCAGTTGGCAGCTATTGAACCAAATCGCCGAAACCAACCCGCAGCTCAGCGCAATCAGACTTACTCGCGGTTTTGGTAAAGAGGCGGCACTAGAAGCTGGCTTGCGCTTAACAGACGCGCCCTGGGTTTTGGTGATGGATGCCGACTTGGAACACCCGCCCGCGCTCATCGCTGAGATGATCCAAGTGCAGCAGCAGCGCCAGACCGATATTGTCACCGCGCTTCGTAGCGAACGCCCGTCTGAAAATGCGCTCAAGCGGGTTGCAACCAGCGCCTTTTTCTTCGCGTTTCGCTTCTGTGCTGGCTTTGAATTTCGTGACACATCAGATTTCAAATTGATAAGTCGGCGCGCCGTGGATAGCTATCTAGCGCTGAGCGAACGGCGCAAACTTTTTCGCGGCTTAAGCCGATGGCTGGGTTTTGCGGAAGCCAGAGTAGTTTTCTCGCCAATTGTTTCTGAGCTCAAGGCGCACTCAAGTTTTTCCACCTTGGCGCTCCTGCGCTATGGCTTAAGCTCGATCGTTAGCTTTACCTCCGCGCCCCTGGCTTGGATCGCCTGGGCGGGTGGCGTCACATTTTCAACTGCGATTATCTTGGCGCTGCATACGCTTTGGGGGAAGCTCACTGGCCAATCAGCTCAAGGCTTTTCTACCGTCATTTTGCTACAACTTGGTATCGGCTCCTTGCTGATGCTGGCGCTAGGAATTATTGGAATTTACCTGGCAGCGATCTATGAAGAACTCAAAGCCCGCCCGATTTACGTGGTGACGGAGCGCACACCCGCGCGCATCGAATTGTCGAAAACAAGCGAAATCAGTAAAGGCGATTAAGTAGCGGTACGCGTAGAAATCCGCCAATGGCAGATGATTTCGACGCGGGGACGAAGCGTCCTCAATACTTGAATGGTGGGCTTAGAACGCGCCAATCCGGGTGATCTCGGCGACCCATGCGTGCTTTTCCAGATCTGAAAGTTCTTTGACCCACTTAACGATTAGGTATGGGTGTGCAAGCTGGACAAAGCCCACGCGCAAATCAACCTGCAGGGCTTTCGCGTCGCCACAATAGCCAAACCAAGCGACACAGTCGTTCAATTCTAATGCCGCAGTTTCCATAATGATCTGCGCCAGCCCACCACGTTCGCTGAAATTGACAAACTCGCTTTTTGGTAACCGCCGGTAAAAGTTTTTTTGTACCGCCAAACCACCTTCTAGGTAGGTATCACGATACTTAATCCAATTGCAAAAGCCGACGCACTCCTCGGTTCCGTCCGGCCAAGTGTAAATTGCAACGTACTGGTACCAATCTTGCGGCGTGATACTGACCTCTAAAACTTGGCACGATCTCGGATATGGGAATTCGCTGTTGAATGCAGCTTTGAAAAGCTCAGTCGCAATTTGCGATGCATTAGGCGCTCTAAATATTTTTAAACCTTGGGGCAACGCTTTCAATGCCAGCTCATTAATTTTGGACAGAAATATATTTTAAGTTGTGAACACCGCATTTTGCACTCAAGGATAAAAACCTGTTTACGGTATGCTTTGAGTTTGATCAAAGGAGCCTAGACTTGCACCTGCTTTCTCAAACGAATGCGACCACCGCTAGCCTAGCATTCCAACAAATGGTTCGCGGCTACGCCGAAGGAATTTGTCAGCGGCAATCTATTGCGGCCTTGAATACCAATATTCACCCAGACGATCAAATGTTGCTGCACTCGCTTGGACACCACCAAAACAGTGACATTGCGCTGAGCCAGTACTACGCGATCTCCCTGCAGCAGTTTTACGCGGCGCATCAAATTCTCAAGAATTTTTTTGACCCGTCTGATCCAACCGTGAAAATTCTCGACTTTGCTTGTGGTTACGGAAGGCTATTGCGATTACTAACAACGCAAATCCCAGCTCAGCAAATTTGGGCATCGGAAATTCAAGCCGATGCCGTTGCCTACGTCGCCGAGAAGTTCGGTGTACATGGGATTCAGTCATATCCAAACCCAGCGGATTTTTTACCCGTTGGCGAATCAACAGACAAGTTTGACTTCATTTGGGTTGCGTCGCTTTTTTCGCATTTACCCGAATCACTATTTCACGGATGGCTGCAAAAGCTAATCAGCTTACTAACGCCGCGCGGAGTATTGTGTTTTAGTATTCGTGATCAGGCACTTTTAAGCCCGGATAAGGTGATGCCGGAGTCTGGCATTTTGTACTTTAGCATTAGCGAGACAACGCCGCTCGCAGATGAAATCTACGGCACGACTTATGTCAGCGAGAACTTTGTAAAAGGCTCGATTGAGCGCGCAACTGCACCCGCACAGCCTTATTTTCGCCTGCCAAAATCACTGGCGCACGAACAGGATTTATATGTTGTCGCAGGTAATAGCGAAACTAGTCTTAATTCGCTTTGCGATTTTAGGCGTGGTGCGTGGGGTTGGGCGGATTTATGTACGCTTTCGAACGAAGGGTTACTGCGGTTGGAAGGCTGGGCAGCGTCCTTGGATGATGGCGTGCTGGACGAAGTTACCGTCACGATCAATGGCAATTCATTGCCGTGCATCACTGGCTTGCCTAGAGCGGACGTCGCCGCTGTATTCGGTGATCCCCGGCTAAAAAACGCTGGCTGGACATGTACTCATGTTCTAACCAACGCGCCACGAAGCGCTCGAATTTGTGTCGAGGCTAGGAGCCATGCTGGCGAGCGGGCATTGCTTTTCTCAGGCGAGGTATTTGCCGCCCGCTAATATCCAGCTCGCGCAACTGTTAATGCCAAACGCGCCCCTAACCCGACGCAGGAATCATGCCATGCATCGAATTTTCAGCACCGCGTTCTCTAAGGTATATCCACTTTATGTTCAAAAGGCAGAACGTAAAAATCGCAGTAAAGTTGAAGTTGACCAAATCATCTGTTGGTTGACGGGCTATACGCAGGAGGGATTGGATCGGCAATTAACGCAGCAAATTGATTTTGAAACTTTTTTTGCTGAAGCACCCAGGATGCATCCCAATGTTTCGCTGATCAAAGGCATCGTCTGTGGTGTGCGGGTGGAGGATTTAGCGGATCCACTGATGCAAAAAATCCGTTATTTGGACAAGCTGATTGATGAGCTAGCCAAAGGCAAAGTGATGGCGAAAATTCTGCGTTGAGATTGATTGGTACTTTGGTACAGCTTGACCGCATCGCGGATCGATCCTAGTTTGCGTTTGCCCCGCACCCACGCGTGCGCGCCATTCTTAGCCAACCTCGGAGATCATTATGCGCAGCAAAATGCTTAAATCCACCCGCGTAGTTTGCGTAGTGCTGTCCGTTTTGTTGCCAGTGCCGTTACTGGCCGCCTGCGTTGATAACGTGGTGTTGGTACACGGCAACGCCGGTGCGCCGTCGGATTTTGACAATACCTACAACACTTTGCTAACGCGCGGTTACAGCTCTGGACAGATCCTGCGGCCAAATTGGGGCAGCAAAGTCTGTGCTGCGTGTAATGACCACAATGGCAGCGAAGAAACGCCGGTTGAATCGGCTTTGATTACCGCCATTGCAACTTCGTGCACGGGCAAAATCGACGTGATCGGCCATTCCATGGGCGTTACCCTTGCCGCGCGTGAAATTGATCGTTTGGCGCTAACGCCCTACGTGGAATCTTTCGTAGGAATAGCTGCGGCTTATCGCGGCCTATGGTCGTGCGCAAGCTATCCGTTTAATGTGCCCAGCAGCACCTGCGGCTATTGGGGGCTGTCTGTTGGTAGTCCGTTGGTCAATAGTCTGGCTGGCAAAAAGCCCGGTGCGCGCGCCTATTCGATCAAATCAAATATTGATCAAATTGTATGCTCAACAGGGGTTTGCACCGTTGGCGGCGTGCATTCCTCGACCGTGCCGGGGCAAAACGCGACCTATACGTATGCGCTGGGGCATTTCGGCCTGTTGTCCAACACCGCAGTCAAACAGGCGGATTTGATTCAATAGTTAGTACTGTAGTGGGACTTCGCCCAATTTTTACCCGATGAAACTCCCACAACGTCATCCCGGCTGCGCTGAGGAACCATGAAACCTGCGCAGTGAAATTTCAAAGCTTGCAGTCACGGATGTATTTGCGCTTTTTAGCATTGCCTTTCCCTGGACCCCGGCGTTCGCCGGGGTGACTGGTTTCTTAACGTCGCAAGGTGCGCAGCTTTGAAGTTTCTTCAAAGGGCTAGCACCTATGGCATGGTGCAATCTTCGCGCATGACGGCCAAACTAGGCGACTTTTCTTTTTTGGCCTAGCCCACAATGAGCCCACACAATGCCTTGCGTCTATCCATTGCCTCCACTTTGATGATTGCCGCTTTGGGCTGCACAGACGTGGCGACAGACGCCGGTGAAACGACTACAAAAGCCGCCGCAAACATTGACGCGCCTGCTACGCCGTTATCGGCCCCCATTGCAAAACGCATAGATTATGCCGTGCCATCGCCATTCGGCACTCGCAACGACCCGTATTACTGGCTGCGCGATGACACCCGCAAAAACCCGGAGATGCTCGCGTACTTAGCCGCAGAAAACGCCTACACCAAGCAATATTTCACACCGATTCAGACGCAGATCGACAGCATGGTCAGCGAGATGAAGGCGCGCATCAAAGAAGACGATTCGACCGTCCCCGTGTTTGAACACGGCTATTGGCATTACTCGCGTTTTGAGACGGGCAAGCAATATCCAATTTATGCGCGGCGCAAGGGTGTGATGACCGCGCCCGAGGAAATATTGCTTGATGGCAACGCGATGGATGCGATCTCCAATACCGGCTATTTTAGTATTGGTGCCTCCGAAGTCAGCCCGAACGGTAAGCTGCTGGCCTATGCGGTAGACACGGTTGGGCGGCGCCAGTACACCATCAAGGTGAAGGATTTGAGCACCGGTAGCGATTTACCCGGAGCGGTCGAAAAAGTCACTTCGAATGTGGTTTGGGCGAATGACAATCAAACCCTGTTTTACACCGACGATAATGATGAAACCCTGCTGCCGTATCGCTTGTACCGACGCAATATTAAGGCAGCAGGAGCGGACGAGTTGGTATACGAGGAAAAGGACAACACCTTCTACTTAGGGATCGGACGTAGCAAAAGCGAAAAATACATCAGCGTTTATTTGGGCTCCACCTTAACTACCGAAATGCGTTTGCTGCCTAGCGATCGCCCTTCGGAGTCGCCGCAAATCGTTTTGCCACGCGAACGCGGGCACGAGTATTCACTTGAGCACATGGGTGATCAATTTTATTTTCTCTCCAATCGAAACGGCGGCAGTAATTTCGCGCTTTATCGTGCGCCCGAGAAAATTCCCACCGACAGCAAATCCTGGACGCCGATTTTGGCGCATCGCACCGATGCCTTGATCGAAGGCTTTGAGGTCTATCCGAATACGCTGGCGGTAAACGAGCGCTCCGGCGGCCTGAGCAAAATTCGCTTAGTCAGTACCGATCAAAAGCTGGACGCAAAAGCGGCATTTGCGCAATCAAAATTGCTCAAAGCCGATGATCCAAGCTATGTGATGGAATTAATTACCACGCCGGATTTGTCGCGCGCGAAAGTGCGCTATGACTATGATTCTTTGGCAACACCTAGCTCGGTGTATGAGCTCGATTTGGTCAGTGGCGAGCGCACCTTGCTCAAGCAAGAACCGGTGCTCGGCGAATTCAATGCCAGCGATTACGCGTCGGAATACGTGCATGCCACGGCGCGCGATGGCACCCGGATTCCGGTCAGCATCGTTTATAAAAAAACCACGCCGCGTGATGGCAGCGCGCCGTTGTATCAATACGCTTATGGATCTTACGGCAGCTCTACCGAGCCCACCTTTAGCTTGAACCGGCTGAGCTTGCTGAATCGTGGCTTTGTTTTTGCCATT
>JAYVAQ010000110.1:0-2609 GCA_043750875.1 Rhodanobacteraceae bacterium | reverse complement strand
TTTAGCGTGGCAAACTGCCACCCATGCGACTTCGACTCAAATTACTCCTAATAGCACTCGTCGCTGCAGTTTTTCCTATCGGCGGCTTGCGCTTCGTTTCGCAAATGGAAGACACCCTGCGGCAAGGCGAAGAAAGTGCGCTATTTGCGCAGGCGCAAGCATTGGCGCGCGCCGCTAGCGCACTTGACCCCGAAATTTTGACCACCGCAGCTGCGCCCGGGCGCATTTACGCGCAGGCGATAGACTTTGAACTCAGCGTCGATGGCTACGTCGAGGATTGGGCGCGCTTGATCGCGGAGCCGCAGCGGTTTGGCGTGAAATCGCGCCTGCCGGTCGATTTTTTGGCGGCGCGCAGCAAAGGTGCGCTATATCTGTGGTTTTCCATTGGCGATTTGACGCCGGTTTGGTTGGATGCATTCACCGCTTATCCAGAGCGCACTGATCATCTGCTGATTGATTTGGATGGCGCAACGTATCGCATTGCCTGTTCCGGCAGCGGCATGACGCAGGCTTTGGCGCTCAACCCAGCCAGCCCACCGCTGCCTGCAGCCGCCTGTCAAAAACGCGCACGTGGCTACAATATTGAGTTACGCATTCCGACCTTTGCAAAGCAAAATTCGTTTGGTTTTCGCGTGTTGGACTTTCCCTTGTCCGGCGCGGATTTACCGCAGGCTCGCACCGGAACTTTGGATGCCGCGCAGGCAATGGTGCGCTGGCCGATCGTCGCCGCCAGCTTGGATAGCGCCAAACTCGCCGCACTCTTACCGCCGGGAGTGCGCCTACGCATCATTTCGCGGGATCGCATGGTGCTGCGAAAATCAGGCTCGCTGGATGCGCGTGACTCGCTGACCGATTCTGAGTTGAGCTTCAGACGCTGGCTACGTGCCTGGGTGTATCGCGCGTTGCTAGCGCCGCCACTGGCGGACCCAAACGCGTATCGCTTCGATGTGCTCAAACTAGAATCCGCGGCCAGCGATGCCGCGCTGCAAGGCAAGCTGAGTGCGGTGTGGCGCCCGGCGGGCTCGCGCGCCTCGGTGGTGCTCGCCGCCGCCGTACCGCTGCGCGCGGAGGCACCGGCTGAGGGTGCGCTGATGCTGGAAAAAACCTCAGACGCCTTGCTGATTTGGAGCAATCGTGCCTTGGGCGGCTTAATCTTCGGCGGCGTGCTGACCATGATTTTGGCGGCGGCGGTGTTGTTTGGATACGCGGGCTGGCTGAGCTTTCGCATTCGCAAACTGAAGACCGCGACTGAAAATGCGCTGACGCCTGAAGGTCTACTGCGCGGCAATTTTCCAAAAAGCCGCACCATTGATGAAGTCGGGGATTTGTCACGCAGCTTTGGCAAGCTGCTGGAGCAGCTGGGTGAATATAACGACTACTTACGCACCCTGGCCAGCAAGCTAAGCCACGAACTATCCACACCGCTCGCGGTGGTGCGCTCGAGCTTAGAAAATCTAGAGCATGAAAACATTAGCGCCGGCGCTAGAACCTACGCCCAGCGCGCGCGCAGCGGCGCGGAACGGCTGGTGCAAATTTTGCGCGCGATGAGCGAAGCCACGCGCATGGAGCGTGCAATTGCTTCGGCCGAAGGCGAATCATTTGATTTGCGCGCGGTAATCACCGGTGCTACCGCCGCGTATCGCGACATCGCCGGTAGCCGCCAAATTGTTTGCGAGGTACCGAAAGATCCCGTCACGCTGTATGGCGCGCCTGAGCTAATTCATCAGGCGCTGGATAAATTGGTCGATAACGCGCTGAGCTTCACGCCTGAAGGCGGCCAAATCATGATCGCGCTGCGCCAGCTCGAAGGCGCAATCAATCTAGAGGTCAGCAACCCCGGCCCGCGCCTGCCGGAAAAAATGCGGGGCCGGCTATTTGATTCCCTGGTATCCATGCGCGATGGCAAAGCCGGCAGCCCACATCTGGGCCTAGGACTTTATATTGTGCGACTCATTGCTGAGCTGCACAGCGGTTATGCCAAAGCGCAGGATTTAGCGGATGAATCGGGCGTAGTGGTGACGCTGCATTTGGTGGGGATTCGGGCTGCGGGGAAGGGGGTCGCGGCGTTATAGTTTCCGATGACAATTGTGTCGAGCGGGACGCGAGTAAATTGACGCATCCTATGCCGCATGCAGCTCTTGGCGCAGCACCTCTCGGAGCTTGGCAACCGTCAATGGCTCAAGCTCTTTGCCAGCTGCTTTGCCTACTGCCGCGCGCAGTTCTGCGTTGATAAGCGTTTGATAGCCCGAACCCGCCGCCTCCGCATGCGCACGAAAGTGCTCAATGATGTCGTCATCCAGCATGATGGTGATGTGAGTTTTTCCAGGTGATGCGATGACCGCGCCCCGTTCGCCTTTGCTGAAATCGTATTCTTTACGCATAGTAGTGCTCCGTTTCACCGCGACTTGCTTTGCGGGCTGAGATTAGACGCACACGATTACCTCGTTGCGTATGGACGACAACAAGAACTCTGCCCAGACTATCCATGCCCAGCGTGACGAGGCGAAATTCGCCTTCGGCATCAGGGTCTTCGATAGTAACGGCCATTGGGTCCAGCAGCGCTTGCTCTGCATGCGCGAAGCTAACCTTGTGTTTGTGTAGGTTACTGG
>JAYVAQ010000109.1:0-2416 GCA_043750875.1 Rhodanobacteraceae bacterium | reverse complement strand
AAGGCGTCGTCACCGGCAAAACTGGACACGGATTTTTCATACAAGACCCGGCACCGGTGGAAACCGCTTCGCAGGATTTGGCGCAAAAAGCGCAGCCGGCATCGAGCGCGATTTTCATTTTTTCGTTTGAACGTCCTCCGCAGTATGCGCACGTCGAAATCATCGGCAAAGTGCTTGATTTTGCTCGCGATGAGAACGAACGCCCGACCACCCAAATTGAGCTGCACGAGCACTCCGTAATTGACGCGCGCGGAGCCGAAATACCGACGATTTGGCTCAATTCGAATACGCTTCCAGCGGTCCCTGAGGCTCTAGCAAAAGCACTAAATAATTTAGAAGCCATGCGCGTCGGCATTCGCAACGGCGCCACTTTTAGCGCGCCTAGCAATCCCTTTGGCGACTACGTCGTACTGCCCAGCGATATGGCAGATTCAGTGCCATTGAGCGAACTCGGAACAGCCGTACTGGATCCGGAAAACCCAGATCGCTGGCTGCCTGGATTTCGCATCAATCGTGTGGAATTTGCGCCGGTGGTCAATGTTGGCGACATCTTGCTTGAAGATGTCATTGGACCGCTAAATTATCGCGCGAACTCCTACCAAATCCTGGCGCGCGGCCCGTTGCGTGTTAGGCAAATAGCGCGCCAGCTCAGCACCAATGCAAGCTCGCCAGGGCCAGAATTTACCTCGGTACTGACGCTCAACGCCTTTAATTTGGACCAACAATTAGAGCGCGCGGAACTCGTTGATGACGCTCGGCGCGATATCGATCATGATGTCGCCGATCAGCGTTTTGAAAAGCTTGGCCAGGTGATCGTGCAGCAAGCCGGTGCGCCCGCAATCATCGCGCTGCAAGAAATTCAGGACAATGACGGCGCGGAGCTAAGTGCGACCACCGATGCCTCCTATACTTATGACCGCTTGATTCAAGCGTGCAATAAACTTGGTGGCCCGCTGTATCAGTGGGTGGACATTGCGCCGGCAAATGCTAGCGATGGCGGCCAGCCCGGCGGCAATATTCGCAATGCTTTTTTATATGACCCACTGCGAGTGGGCTTAGTGAACGCAACATTGCAGCGTATTGGCAACGACAGTTTGGCGTTTGATGGCTCCCGCAAAGCCTTGATGGCACAGTTTCGCGTGCACAGCAGCAAGCAAATCTTGACGGTGATCAATGTGCACTTGGCATCAAAGCGCCATCAAAACAGTATTTTTGCGCCAAACCAACCTGGGTTTGATCCAAAAGAAGCACAGCGCATTGCCCAAGCAAGTGAAATTAGAGAAATCCTTACGCAGCTTGAAACGCAAGGGCTGGACTATTACGTGACCGGTGATTTTAACGATTTCGACTTTAGCGAAACCCTTAAAACGCTGTGCGGACAAGCCAGCGTCAATTTAATGCAAACCGTGCCGCAGGCGCAGCGTTATGACTACAACCATCGTGGCAAGTTGCATACCTTGATGCACGCAATTGTCGCTAAACGTCAAGCAGTCGCCGGGCACTTCAAGTTTGAGATTTTGCATGGAAACGAGCTCACAGGCGTGCAGCCAGGGACGATGGGTACGCGCGCGACCGATCACGCCTACGTGATTTCACATTTATTGGTGAGGTCGGGGTAAATACATGGGCGCTGGACCGTTATCGTTACGCGATGAAATCAAATTTTCAACGCACAAATGTTGGATTTGCTACACGGTTATTCTGAACCGCCAAACTGAGTGTTGGCACATGGAAATGGTGCTTGACAGATAAAGTAAATTTTGTTTAATTCTACGTAAGTTACTTTTTTACAGAAATCGCTTTAAAAAAGGACTTTTTATTACAAAAACTCTGGAATTTTATGAAATTTTCCGTCGGTTATGCGATCACAGCAGCTTTGCTGCTTTTAAATAGTGCATTCGGACTCACTCAACCTGCGCCAACCCCAGCAATTCACGTTGAACCGATTCCAGCCGCCAACAGCTTCTCCGATAGTGTCGGGGCTTCCCCGGGGGAGTTTCGAGTAGAAGAATCCGGCGCGGCAAGCTATTCATTGCCTTTGTACGCCGTGCCAGGTACGGCTGGGCTAAGTCCTAAATTGTCGTTGGAATACAATGCGCGTGCTCCCATGGGTGCGCTGGGTCAAGGGTTCACTTTGGGTGGCCAATCTTCAGTTACGCGTTGTAAGCGGTCACTTGAAACCGGCGATGGTCCTGGGCCACACCCGGGCATTGACTTTGAAGCCATCTATAGTGAGCAAGCTTTTTGCTTGGATGGTCAACGCCTATTTGCCTCGACCAATTCGTCCCTTTGCCCACAGGTAAATGGTTATTTGATGGGCGAGTTGCGTTCTGAGCTTGATACATCAACGCGCGTTTGTAGCTACAGCATAGTAAACGGCAAAGGCAATCCAACGGCGCTCGCATTTTGGCTGGTC
>JAYVAQ010000108.1:0-3024 GCA_043750875.1 Rhodanobacteraceae bacterium | reverse complement strand
GACTACCGAGGGCGGGCGTACATTGAGTCTGAGAAACGAGCTATCTGTTTCGATGCTGTCGTAAAGCAGGACTGCACCCCCGCCAGTTTGGTATAGCGGTGTGGTGTCCATACCGCTATTGCAGGCGGAATTGCGGCCCAGCCACCTGATTGCGATAAGGTTCGTGGTCTGCGTTTGCGTAGAAATGCAGTGACGTGCCGTCAGAACGTACGGCGTACCGTCGGAGGCGCTATTGTTGAGCAGCGTGCCCGTGCAAAATGCCGCCGAAGCCGGCGAAGTGAGAAAATATAGTCTTGCCACCGAGCGACTCTCGTTGTCATATTCAGGATAGCAAGTCGCATCCAAGTTGCACGTGCCCGCGCCGGTCTTGGCCTCGCTCAGCGCTTTTTTGTCTAGCTCAGCAGCGTCAATAAAGACATGCGAAATAAGCGGAATCGAAATCCGCACGGTGTCGGTACTGATGCCCGCAGGCAGCTCAATTTCCATCGTTACATCATCGCTATCAAAAATCGGTGCCCAGTAGGTGCGACCAAAATCAGTTTTGTCGCCCGCGTTGAGGTTGGTTTGGATCTGGGCCAGGATCTCTGCCGCCGAGATATGAAACGCGGTGCCGCTTTTATCAGCCTGGAAACGCACCATCGCCTCACTGGGCAGTTGCTCCACCACCACGCCGATGAACACACCTTTGGCATCCGTTGATTTCACTCGAATAGAACCGACCTTGTTGCCTAGCGCTGAGGTCGTCCATGCCATACGGCTCGCCGTTTTCGCCACTGTATCGGTGGCGGCCACTGCGCGCGGCACGGAGACTATCGTGGGCCCACCGATGTTGTTGGACGCTCCGGTTTTTTTAGCTAGCTCGTGCGTCGAGATGGCCGCGAGCGTGATGGCTTGCGGCCTGACAGCAGTTGCCACATCGTAGGGTTTGAATGGTGAAACATACTGTGATTCGGTGTGGGTGGGCGTATACGACTCAACAAAGTCGACGCCCTGCTGACTGCCCTCAGCATTTGCTGCAACTGCCAAACTAGCACTGGCATTTATCGCTGCAAAAGTAGCAGCGACCGCAAATGTTGTAGCTAAGTGAATCTTTGATTTTCTAAACATAGTTCTAGCCTTTTAAAAACACTGAGTACGGGTGCCCTTTGAGCGCGCCCGATCATTCAAAACCATTGCGCAGGATCAATTCATCCGGGCTGAGCCATGTTTTCAGGGCGGCACGATATGGAACGTCAAAGCGGCCGTAAACGCCCTTGACGAGAATTGGCGAAGCGCAAAGATGGCCGCCAAATAGCTGCCCAACTAAATAACGCGCGTTATTTTTAGTCACGAACAAGCCTGAGCCACTGCTGCCGCCGGCAATGGAGCCGCCTGTCCATTCTGCGCCTATGTGAGTGGCCATGGTTCCGCCTACAAAGCAATTTCCACCGGAATTGGTGCACGTCAAGTAGTACGCAACCTTACCTAAACTGGCTTCTTGTAGCCCCCCGCCTGGATTGTGTAAACCGAGTGCAAATTCACCGTTAGTAACCGGCTCCGCAGACCACCCGGCAAACCTGACTACCGAGGGCGGGCGCTCGTTGAGCCTGAGGAACGAGGTATCCGTCAGCGGACTGCTGTGGAGCAGGATTGCGCCCCCGCCAGTTTGGTATATCGGTGTGCTTTCGATGCCATTGTTGCAAGCGGAAGTGCGATGTAGCCACTTTATTGCGATGAGGTTCGAGGCCATAGTTTGTGTGCTGATGCAATGATCAGCGGTGAGCAGGTAAGGCGTACCGTCGGAGAACCTATTATTGAGCAGCGTGCCAGTGCAAAGTGCCGCCGAACCCGGCGAAACGAGAAAATATAGTTTTGCCACCGAGCGACTCTCGTTATCATATTCAGGATAGCAAGTCGCATCCAAGTTGCACGTGCCCGCGCTAGTTTTGGCCTCGTTCAGCGCTTTTTCGTCTAGCTCAGCAGGGCTGACAAAGACGTGCGCAATGAGCGGAATCGAAATCTGCACGGTGTCGATACCAATGTCCGCAGGCAGCTCGATTTCCATCGTCACATCATTGTTATCAAAAATCGGTGCCCAGTAGGTGCGACCAAAATCAGTTTTGTCGCCCGCGTCGACGTTGGCTTGAATGCGCGCGAGGATGTCTGCCGCCGAGACATGCAACGCGGTGCCGCTTTTATCAGCGTGGAAACGCAGCATCGCCTCGCTGGGTAATTTCTCGACCAACACGCCGATCAGCACGCCTTTGGCGTCTGTTGATTTAATCCGAATAGCACCGACTCTATTGCCTAGCGCTGAGGTCGTCCATTGCATGCGGCTCGCCGTCTTTACAGCGGTATCGGTGTCGGCCACTGCGCGCGGTACGGACACTATCGTGGGTGCACCAATCTTGTGAACTGGCCTCTTTTCGTCCAACTCGTGGGTCGGCATCGCGGCGAGCGTGATCGCCTTTGGTCTAATCGTAGCCGCCGCGTCATAAGGCTTGATCGGGGAGACGTACTGTGATTCGGTGTGGGTGGGCGTATAAGAGTCAACAAAGTCGATGCCAGCTTGGCCCTGATGACTGCCCTCAGCAGTCGCTGCCATTGCCAAATTGACACTGGCATTAATCGCTGCAAAAGCAGCAGCCATGGCAAACGTTGAGACTAGGTGGATCTTTGATTTTCTAAACATATTTCTATCCTTTTGAAAAACACTCTGGCCTGCCGTTACACAGCATTGGGTTGACCTCAGCAAGGCAATTTTCGATAGGCCGAGAATGGCCATTTATCAACGGCATCAGCTAGTGATGTTAAGGGTTGCGCGTCACGCGCAATCCCGGACTGGAGGAAGTAACGCTAACGGCGACGGCTCTCTAGATCATCAATGAACACCACATCGCTGAGGTCGACGCCTTCGAAAGTGCCGCGCGCGCCTTGCTTGATCCAGTCGTAGATTAGTGCCTGTTGATTGATGCCCATCGGGTTGCCAACTAAGGGCATTCGCCAGATGCCGCTAGGCGTCAAATTGCAGTTTATGTGGCGATA